>JAYFQM010000007.1:0-25399 GCA_034927185.1 Oscillospiraceae bacterium
CGAATTGACGCAAAAAAACGCAGTTTTTACGCCGCTGTGCGGTAGATCGGCTCTGCATGCAATCACAATGTATTCAGTGGAGAGTCTCATTGACCCTGCAGAAAATTCACACACAACGATAAACGCAAGCACAATAGAAAAAGAGAGGACATGGCCGGATGAAAACGGAGGGGATCGAAAAGATATATGCCGGCGGGCTCGCCAAGATCATAGGTATTCGGCTTGGTGCGCCCGTGGAGGGCTGGACATATGAAAAAATTAAAAGTGTCTACGGTGCACTCAGCGGATATCCCGTGGCCTATAAGCGCTTTGCGGCAGACGACGACAGCAACGGCCCGCTCTTCTTTCTGCGGGCTTTAGAAGACAGCGGCCGCTGCGGTGCGGCACTAGAGGCAGACGATGTTGCGGAAGCACTGCTGAACTACGCCCCTTTTGAGCATGGCTTTTTCTGGTGGGGTGGTTATGGCTGGTCTACGGAGCATACGGCGTATCTTAATCTACGTGCGGGCATTCCCGCACCGCGCAGCGGCAGCATAGAGCAAAACGGCAGTGCGGTGGCCGAACAAATCGGTGGGCAAATCTTTATCGACACCTGGGGACTAGCGGCCCCGGGCAACCCGGATTTGGCCGCTCGTATGGCAGCCCGGGCCGCGAGTGTGACCCATGACGGCGAGGGCATAAACGGCGGCGTTTTTATTGCAGCGTGTATCAGCGCGGCGTTCGAGGAACAGGACATCCACGCTATTATCGAAAAAGGGCTATCTTATATTCCGTCGGAAAGCAGCTATGCGCGCCTGGTGCGCGAAATTATGACGTTTCACGAGAGTCATCCAAAGGACTGGGAAGCATGCTTTGCATATATTCAGGCAAAGCATGGTTATGATAAATACCCCGGTAATTGCCACATCCTGCCCAATACAGCAGTAATCCTCCTATCACTGCTGTATGGCGGCGGCGATTTTTCCGATACGCTCAACATCTGCAATCGCTGCGGTTGGGATACCGACTGCAACGTCGGCAATGTTGCAACAATTATGGGTGTGCGCGGAGGTCTTTCTGCCATTAAAGAAGAATGGAGGCAGCCAATCAACGATTTTCTGGCGTGCTCCAGCGTGGTTGGCTCTTTGAATCTGCAGGATATTCCCTATGGAGCCTGCTACATCGCCAAAATGGCATGGAGAATTGTCGGCGAGCCTTTGCCGGAACCGTTTCGTACCATTATCGATAACCGTATCGACAGCTGTCATTTCGAATTTCCCGGTTCCACTCATGCAATGGAAATCCGTGTAGATTACATGGACCACCACTCGAACGAAATAAAGGAAACATTGCTGCACAACACCGATGAAACGGCTCATACGGGACTCCGCAGCCTGAGGGCATCGGCAAAGCCTGTTAATTCGGGGGAGAGAGTATGCGTATATAAGCATACTTATCTGTTCCCAAGTGACTTCCATGATAGCCGCTATGACCCGGCTTTTTCTCCGCTTGTCTATCCGGGACAGACGATTCACGGAAGCGTAATGCTTCCACCCGAGGCTCCTTTGTGTAGTGTTCACCTGTACGCGCGCAATGCCCGTACCGGTGTTATGTATATGGGTGAGGCACAGAGCCCAGAGAAAGGAGAATGGGCCGAATTGGAATACGCGGTCCCGCTAATGGACGGGGTACTGCTGGATGAAATCGGCTTCGCTTTTGAAATTGGCTCGTTACCCTACGCCGTGCCCGAGTTTAGCGCTTTTGTTGATGACCTGTATACAGACGGTATGCCTGCTTATACGGTCGACTTTTCCTGTGAAAAAACAGAAATATGGACTGATATCCACCGCGAGGTAAGCCAATTTACGCGACTCAAAGGCCTGCTTTATCTTGATGGCGGCAAGGCGCATCTATCCTGCGCCGATATGGGAGAGGCTTATACAGGACATTATAGCTGGAAAGATTATAAAGCCGGTTTTTGTATAGAGCCTGTATGTGGCGAAAATCATTACGTCTGTCTGCGTGTGCAGGGCGGCGTTCGGGGATACTTTGTGGGATTTGAGTCCAGCAAAAAATTCGTGATTCTGAAAAATACGCGCAGAGGGCTGCAGCGTCTCTCCGAGGCACCGTTTGACTGGCAAAAAGGTACGGAATATACGATTGAAGTCATTGCGGAGGGCAGCCGCATCACAGCAAGAGTGAAGGATGTAACCCTGATAGTCGTAGATAAAGAACGCCCATATCTGGAAGGTTTCATCGGACTTGCGGTACGCGACGGCAGTCATTTGTGTTCCACTAGAATAGAGGTATGTCCTATAAAAACGAGAGGGGAATAACACAATGCGTATTTTGAAGTGGGGCTCTTTGAACATTGATAGGGTTTATTCGGTAGACCATTTTGCGGCTGCGAGCGAGACTGTCAGCGCATTGCGGTTAGAGACCTTTTGCGGTGGGAAGGGACTCAATCAATCCGTTGCGCTTGCACGGGCGGGTACGGAGGTCTATCATGCCGGGTCGGTTGGCCCGGATGGAGGCTCACTGCGCTCTCTGCTGCAAGAGGCAGGGGTGGACATACGGTATTTGAAGACTGTCGAAGAGCCAAGTGGCCATGCTATTATCCAGAACGCCGACGGACAAAACTGCATCATCGTCTATGGCGGTGCGAATCTGCAGCTGGACGAGCGGGATGCAGACGCAGCGCTGGAAGCTTTCGGCTCCGGAGATATGCTGCTTGTACAGAATGAAACCTCCTGTGTTCCTTATATAATGCGCGCAGCTAAAAAACGCGGAATGCAGATAGCGTTTAATCCTTCGCCATTTCCTGTCAACATAGCGCAATATCCCCTCAATGTGATAGACATTTTTCTTCTTAATGAAATCGAGGGGCGCGCACTGGCTGCAGCAAACTGCGTAACCAACGAGGAGATACTCAGTGAGTTGCACCTAAGGTTTCCCCACGCGGCAATCGTGCTTACAATTGGAGAACAGGGTGTTCTTTATCAGGATGACTTTCAGAGACTGTCAAAACCTGCTCCCTGCGTGAAGGCTGTTGATACAACAGCTGCCGGAGATACTTTTACCGGTTATTTTTTAGCTTGCCTCGCCAAAAAGCTGCCAGTGGAGACAGCACTGAATTATGCAGTACAGGCCAGCGGATTAGCGGTTTCCCAAAAAGGTGCAGCGCCGAGCATACCTATCTGGGAACAAGTTTCACAGCAACGGATAGAAACATAAGCTGCTGAGAAACACCTGCAACATAGAGGATAGCTTTTTGTGAAATTTACGAAGGAAACAGCCAATTGGGGTTGCTTCCACCGCACTTTGATTATAGCCTCTTTTTTGAACGACTCTAATAGTATAGACAACATAATCAAAGTAAAAGAACTGTCGAATTTGAAATCACATATACGAGCGGCGATAAAAACAATTGAAGTGTCAAAGTTCAACGGATATGTTGAGAGAACAGTAGCAATACCAGACGGAGTAGATCCGAGCAAAATTACAACAGGCATCGTGATTAACCCTGACGGAACCTTCCGACATGTACCGACAACTATTATTCAGGTTAACGTAAAGTATTTTGTGAAGATAAACAGTCTGACGAACAGCACATATTCTGTGGGTTGGAATCCCATTAAATTTATGGATGTAGTGAATTTCTGGGCACAGGCGGCAATTAACGACATGGGCTCAAGGATGGTCGTAACAGGAGTCGGTAACGGCGTATATGAGCCGACAAGAAGCATTACACGAGCAGAGTTTGCGGCTATAGTCATACGAGCCATGGACAGGGCAAAAACTGAGAGCAGCTTTAACGACGTATAGCTCAACGACTGTTTTAATGGTTATGTTGATACCGCAACCTCCTATGGGCTGATAACAGGTTATGATGCAAATTTATATGGCCCGAACGACATGATAACCCGTGAACAGGCAACGTCAATATTGGTCAGAGCAATGAAACTGACAGGACTCAGCGTTAACCTGTCGGACAGCGAAACGACTGAGCTTCTGGCAGCCTACTCGGACAGCACAAGCGTATCGAGCTATGCGAGGGAAAGCGCCGCTCAGTGCCTTAAGGCCGGAGTCGTGACAGGTTCAAGTACTACAACACTGTCCCCTAAGGCATACGTAACGCGTGCAGAGGTTGCCGTTATGGTACAGAGGATGCTTGAAAAGTCAGGGCTTATCTGAACCTAAGCAGAACAATATAAACCTATACATAGCACTGGCAGAGAGCTCTCTGCCAGTGCTATGTATTGTAGGACTATGTTATAATGTAGATAACATAAACGCTGAAATTAGGTAAACATGGTGACAAAGACAGTATACTTTATCGTATCATCAAAATAATGTGAAGAAGCATTTGAGGAAAATATGGCGAATCCGCACAAGCTGCTAAAAATGCATTGGAAATTGCAAAATCAAACAGACAAATAAATGCTTTGTAACAGTTTCACAATTTGCATAATTAAAAATAAGCATCATTCACAAGTTACTTTGCAATAACTTCCAAAAAGCCGCAAAACGACTTGCAACACTTAAAAAAGCCAATACAAAAATTGCCAAATATTATGAATAAGCTGGTTAAACATGGTTCGTATAATGAAAATTCTGTTTATATATTACAAAGGGACTTGACAAATGGCAGGGCAAAGTATATAAATAAGCTATAAAACAAAAAGGAATTTGATTCCGCGATACGGAATTAATAATATAGAAAAATGGAAGATCTGAAAGTTTAAGAGCATAATAGAAGAGCTAAAGAAAAGGTAGCGTCCATATATTCAAGTAAGGCTGTTGTTCTCTCAGCCAATTAACCGGCTCTGCCTGAAATGCATTGTTTTAATGAGCATTTGTATTTTGAAGGCAATTATGTCAGCAAGCGTATGACATCTAGAATGGACGCAGTTTGCTAATGGTGAGAAATGGTTGCCGGCTGATCCCGGCAACAAGCATCTGTAAGCAATAAATGAAAACTGATTCCAAGTAACGGAAATTGAGGAATAATATGAAAGCAGCATATTTAACACCGGCCATAACACTATTTAACGATGATAGAAGTCTTGATTTTGTAAACCAGAAAAAGCTATACGATAATTTGATCGAAAATGGGATTGACGGTATTTTGGTTGAGGGAAGCAGCAGTGAATTCTTTGCCATGAATATGGAGCAGAGAAAAAACATGGCAAAATTCTCGATTGAGGCTATCTGCCGGCGCGTCAAGCTGATAATCGGTACTACCAGCATGATTGCGGACGAGACGATTTCATTTTCAAACTTTTGTTTGAAAAACGGGGCAGATGCCGTTATGATCCTGCCGCCATATTATTTCAGGTTTGGAAGCGAGGCGCTTTTCCAGTATTACGACTATCTCGCGTCGAAAATTGACGGACCTATATACATTTACAATTTTCCGCTAAATACCGGATATACCATCGAGCCTGAAACGGTCTTGCAGCTTGCCAGAATACATGACAACATTGTCGGCATGAAGGACACTGTCGTCGGTATGGATCATACCCGGGTCCTGATTGAGATGGTAAAGACACAGATACCCTCCTTCGAGATATACTCTGGATTTGACGACAGTTTTGCGCATAATGTTCTGTCTGGAGGAAACGGCTGTATCGGTGCCCTGTCCAATGTGGTGCCGGAAATATGCACGAGCTGGGTGAAATCTGTGCGCGAAAATGATTTTGACGCTGTTGCCAAGTGGCAGCGCAGCATAGATCGTCTGATGGATTTGTATTCGGTCAGAAACCCCTTCTTGCCTGTGCTTAAGGAAGCATTAAGGATGCGCGGAATGGCATCAAACAGCGTAAGTACCTTTCCTATGCCGGACGCAACGTCGGATGACGAGGCCAAAATACTGAAAATTCTGCAAAGAGAAGGGATAAAATAAACCTGTTTAATCAGGGGGAGGGCTGAAAGCAAAAATGATAAGCCCAAATAGAAAATATCAGGCTTCGCCGCTGGAACAAGCGGCTTGTGAAGTTAAGTAGCACGGCTGGATACCGTGCTTACGATAAATAAATATATATAAGCAAAGGAGAAAAAATGAACAAGAACTTCAAAACAGCAATTACCCTTGTATTGGCATTCACAATGATCTTTGCCTTGGCAGCCTGCGGCACAAAGGCCGCCACAAGCGGAACCGACACCCCTGACGAAACTGCGGCGTCTCCCTCCGCTGCCAGCGGCGAAAAACTCGTTATCCAGCTCGCCTATGAAAACAACCCCGGCGAACCGGTTGACGAAGCTGCTCAGGAATGGCAGAAGCTGGTTTCCGAAAAGAGCAACGGAAGCATCGAGATCGAGCTTTTCCCTTCAAGCCAGTTGGGTTCGAAATCCGACCTGATTGATCAGATCGTTATGGGCGAACCTATCATCACCATCTGCGATGGATCCTTCCTCGCCGAGTACGGCGCACCCGAGCTCGCAATTGTTTCCGCTCCCTATGTGTTCACCGATTGGGATCAGTGCTGGAAGCTCATCAAAACAGACTGGTGGAAGGAGCAGGAGAACCTGCTTGCCGACAACGGTATACATATCGTTACCACAGACTGGATTTTCGGCGAGCGCAATATTATGACCACAAAGCCCGTTTACACTATTGATGACATGAATGGCGTTATCCTTCGTACTCCTAATACTCCTTCGTACATGAAGGCATTTGAGCTTATGGGCGCGGCACCTACGGCAATGGCTATCGGCGACTGCTATACGGCTCTCCAGCAGGGAACCATTGACGGACTTGAAAACACCTTCACAACTCTTTACGGCGGCGCTTACTATGAAGTTGCAAAATACGTAACCATGACAAAGCACGTCGAGATGTTTGCACAGTGGATCTGCAGCAATTCTTGGTGGGATTCTCTCACGGAAGAGCAGCAGACCATCCTTGCCGAGTGCGGCGATGAGGCCGGTCTGAAGAACAACGATCTGCAGCTTAACGGCACAGAGGGCTATGTCGAGAAGATGAAGGCCGAAGGCGTTACGATAATCGACCTGAGCGACGAAGAGCGCGCAAAGTTTGCAGCTGCCTCCGAAGCTCTGTATACCGATCCCACGATCACTGAAGGCTGGCGTGAAGACCTCTACGGCTATATTCAGGACTTGGTAAAATAATTCAATCCGATTGGATTTAATCGGGAACTGTCAAGGGGCAGACCTATTAATATTATGTCTGCCCCAAAAGCTCTAATAATTCTGATTAGGTTGGCGAAAATAATATGAGTTCTGTGATTATTAAAGAAATAGAAGTTGAAGACAAGCGATTTTATCTCGAAAACGGTGCCGGTTCCGATGCGGTGCATACAGTACCTCAATATGCTTATGCCGTTTGCAGGCTGAAAACCGATGCGGAGCTTGAAGGCGTCGGAGTGAGTTTTACGCTCGGGGCTGGTAATGATCTGGTCTGCAGGGCTATACAACTCCTTTCCGAGACTCTTGTCGGAAAAGAGATACATGAACTGATGAGCCGCTTCGGCGAGGTGTTTTCAGAGCTGACGGATTCTCCCTGCTATCGCTGGCTGGGTCCGCATAAGGGGGTTATACATCTTGCACTTGCAAGCATAACAAACGCCTGCTTTGACCTCTGGGCAAAGACCGCAGGCGTTCCTCTGTGGAAACTCCTTATCGACCTGTCCCCGGAGCAGATAGTATCTCTTCTGGATTTCCGGTATGTCGAAGATGTCATGACAAAGGCGGAAGCCATGGAGATTCTGAGAACGGCCGCCGCAAGCCGCGATGAGCGCATGAGCGTCTTGAAAGAGGGCTACGCTGGCTATGACACCTCGGTGGGCTGGTTTAACTATTCCGACGACTTGGTCGTAAAGAATACTAAAAAAGCTATTGAACAGGGCTTCACGGCAATGAAGCTGAAGGTTGGCTCCAAGGATCCGGAAAGAGATATACGCCGCGCCTATATGATACGTGAAGCGGCCGGAGACAAGGCCACCATCATGCTGGACGCAAACCAGCAGTGGAGTTTGCAGGATGCCCTGAGCATCATTGCAAGGCTCAAGGATATGAATCCGCACTGGGTTGAGGAGCCTACGGACCCGGACGATATTCTGGCGCACCAGACTCTGGCGAGAGCGGTTCATCCCATACGCATTGCCCTCGGCGAGCATGTTTCAAACAAGGTCCTGTTCAAAAATTATCTCCAGGCAAAGGCTATGAGCTTTAATCAGGTTGACGCGTTGCGTGTCGGCGGCGTTTCGGAGTTTATTCTCATAAGCCTCATGTCCAAAAAGTTCGGTGTTCCTGTCATCCCCCACGTGGGCGACATGGGGCAGCTTCACCAGCATATGGTTCTTTTTAACCATATCGGTATCGGCCTTCCGAAGCTGTTTCTGGAATATATCCCTCATCTTCAAAAATATTTCAGGTATCCGGTGGTAATTAAAGACGGCAGATATGTGGTGCCGCAGCAGCCGGGAAACACCTGCGATTTCGTTTAGCGAAACAGCGGGAAAACAGTCTGATAAGGACGCTGGCTTTCCCGCTTTCAAATTATTATTCGAGGTTTCAACATGAATGCAGTTTTGATCGATCCCAAAGACAATGTCGCGGCTGTTCTGGAGAATATTGAAAAGGGACAGATGGTCGTTTGGAAAAACGGGTCCGAGGAAATCAGTATCATATCACTTGGCGAAATTCCGGCTTTTCATAAGATAGCCGTACGAGATATAAAAAACGGGACTCCGGTTATTAAGTACGGCGAGCATATCGGTCTTGCGTCGGAGGAGATTCCGGCCGGTGCGCATGTCCACGTACACAATTTGGCTAGTAACCGCGAAAAGCTGTGAAGGAGGCAACAAATATGGATTTTTTAGGATACCGAAGACCTGACGGCAGAGCGGGAGTCCGCAACAAGGTCCTGATACTCCCTGCAAGTGTCTGCGCTACCGATACGGCAAGAATCGTAGCCTCACAGGTTGACGGTACTGTTACCTTTCACAATCAGAACGGCTGCTCGCAGGTTCCGAGCGATATGCAGCTTACAATGGATACAATGGCCGGAATGGCCGCGAATCCGAACGTATACGGCACCATCGTCATTTCTCTCGGCTGCGAAACCTGTCAGATGGACCTCGTCGCAGAGGAAATCCTGAAAAGGACCAATAAGCCCATGCAGCGCTTCATTATTCAGGAAAACGGCGGAACCATAGCAACGACGGAAAAAGCCGTGAGAGCGGCAAGGTCTATGGTGGCGGAAGCCTCGCTCCTTCAGAGAGTGCCGATTCCGATATCGGAGCTGATAATCGCTACGGAGTGCGGCGGGTCGGACCAGACCAGCGGACTTGCTTCAAACCCTCTTATCGGGGAGGTTTGCGACCGCTTTGTAGACCATGGAGCAACGGCGGTTCTGTCTGAAACAACCGAATTTATAGGCGCAGAGCACATTCTTGCGCGACGCGGAAGAACGCCGGAGATCAGTAAACGCATTTATGAGATAGTTCACCGCTATGAGGACAGTCTGAAACTCGTTGGAGAAGATGTTCGAAAAGGGAATCCCTCTCCCGGAAATATGGACGGCGGAATTACGACGCTTGAGGAAAAGTCCCTCGGCTGTATCCATAAAGGCGGGCATCGCCCGGTCGAAGAGGTCTACGACTACGCAAAGCAGATAGCAAAAAAGGGCCTTGTGATTATGGATACACCGGGAAACGATCCCTCTTCCGTTGCCGCGATGGCCGCGGGCGGAGCACAGATAGTCATATTTTCAACAGGACGGGGTACGCCGACCGGAAACCCGATAGTACCCGTCATTAAGATAACGGCAAATAATCAAACATATAAGGCAATGTCAGACAATATTGATCTCGACGTCAGCGATCTTCTAAGACAGCCGGAGCGCATGGAGTATTTTACGGACGCGCTGTTTAAGGAAATTATCGACACCGCCGACGGCAAGCTGACAAAATCCGAGATACTCGGATTTCAGGAAATGGCAATTGCCAGAGTCTGTAACTACGTTTAAGAGGGTGGTTAGAAAATGAACAAACGAACGTTGAAAGCATTGGGCAACCTCGATGTGGGAGCCTCCGGCGTCATCGTGATAGCATTGATTCTCCTTACATTTGTCAACGTTATCATGAGATATATCCTTAAGAGCCCGATTACCTGGTGCGAAGAGCTCCAGACACTATTTTTCATGTGGATAATCTTTCTTACGGCGGGCTATGCGTTTCGCACCGGCGGACATATAGCCATTGAGATCGTGGTAGATTCCCTTCCGAAGAAGATTGGCGGCTTTATCGAAAAGCTGGACGTCCTGATCCAGCTTGTTCTGCTGGGATATCTGTCCTGGCAGGGGATCATCTACTATCAGCAGATGGTCGATACAAACCGTGTGACGACACTGCTTCGCATACCGTACAGTCTGGCTTATTTTGTCGTGCCTCTCGGTTGCGCGCTGATGTTTGTCAGCGTGATTTTCACGGCAATCAAGAACTGGCGCGAAGAAAGAACTAATGGAGGAGATATGGTATGAGCGTGGAGGTTACAATAGCACTGGTTTTGATGCTCGTATTGCTTTTCTTAAAGGTTCCCGTGTTTTTATCAGTAATCGCGGGAAGTGCAACGTACTTTTTCCTGAATACGGACGTTAACTCAATGATACTGGCGCAGCGCCTTGTCTCCGGTATGCAGAGCTCTTCACTGCTGGCAGTGCCGTTCTTTGTATGTGCCGGCATATTCATGAATTATTCAGGCGTAACAAGGCGAATAATGGCACTCTGCGATCTGCTTACGGGACGTCTTTACGGCGGCTTGGCCCAGGTCAATGTCCTTCTTTCCACGATGATGGGCGGTCTTTCGGGCTCGAGCCTTGCCGACGCGGCGATGGAAGCAAAAATGCTGGTTCCCGAAATGGAAAAGAAGGGAATGTCAAAGGCGTTTTCTTCCGTCGTAACCGCGGCATCGGCCATGATTACCCCGCTGATTCCCCCCGGAATCGCAATGATCCTTTATGGCTCTCTGGCAAACATCTCCATTGGCAAGCTCTTCGTATCCGGAATCGGCGTCGGCATTATGCTCTGCGCAGGAGAGATGATCACAGTATCGCTCATCTCCAGAAAAAGAGGCTATAAGCCCACCAGAACGGAGCGTCCCGAGCGCGGTTCCGCACTCTCTATTTGGCTGGATGCACTGCTTCCGCTCTGCCTGCCGGTTATCATCATCGGTGGTATCAGAATCGGAATTTTTACTGCGACCGAAGCCGGCGCAGTTGCAGTTCTCTTTTCAATTGTGCTTGGCCTGATTTACCGTGAGCTTGATTTCAAAACCTTTAAAGAGGGCATCAGGGAAACCGTTACCTCTGCCACAGGCATCATGCTCATCATTGGAGCTGCCTCCGCACTTTCCTGGATTCTTACCAAGGAGCGCATTCCGCAGTCACTGACGACAATGATGATGGAAGCAACCACCAACAAATATGTTTTCCTTTTACTCTGCAACGTCTTCCTGCTCTTTGTAGGAATGTTCGTCGAAGGCAACGCCGCGATGATTATCCTTGTACCTCTGCTTTACCCCATCGCTTCCGGCTATGGGATAGACCCGATTCAGTTTGCCATGGTATTTATTTTCAACATGGCTGTCGGCTCCCTTTCACCTCCCATGGGCACGCTGATGTTCGTCGTCTGCAACGAGACAAAATGCTCGCTCAAGTCGTTCATTAAGGAAAGCGTTCCATTCTATCTTGTTCTCCTCCTTGAGCTTGCGATGCTGACGCTCATCCCTGTGCTAACGGTAGGACTTGTCGATTTGGTCTATTAATGGCGGGAGAAATATAAACAGATATAATTGTGCATAGCAAAGAAAGGATTATAGATGGAACTGAAAGGAATAACCTGGGACCATGAGAGAGGATATAACCCGCTTATACCGGTTTCGGAGCGGTTCTGCGCGGAGCATCCGGGCGTCAGCATCACATGGGCAAAGCGCAGTCTCAAGGACTTTGGGGACTTTCCGGTGAGCAGGCTGGTCGATACATACGACCTCATTATGATCGATCATCCTTTCATGACAGAGGCTTTAAAAGAGAAGCTGCTGCTTGTTATAAACGACTATCTAGAACCCGGATATCTGGAGATCCAGAAAAAGGAGAGCCTTGGTCTCAGCCTTGACAGCTATTGCGTTAACGGGCTGTTTCAGGCACTCCCTGTGGACGCGGCCACGCAGGTTTCGGCCGCCAACATGGAGCTGATGAACGAGAGGCACGCCGGAATTCCGAAGACCCTAGACGAGGTGTTTGCGTTAAAGGACAAGCTCGGTGTTTACAGGATCGGTACCGCTATGGCGGCAACCGACATATTCAGCATTTATCTGGGACTCGTTGCCCAACAGACCGGAACCGGATACTTCGATACGGAAACCGGCGTGGATCCGGAGGCGGGTGAGAGAGCGGCGCTGCTGCTGTATAAGCTTGCGGAGATATCCGACCCGTCATCGTTTGAGATGAATCCGATCCAGCTTCTGGACGCGATGTCTAACGAAGGGAAAATAGCGTATACCCCTTATATTTACGGCTACACCAACTATTCAAGAGACGGATTCAGAAAGCGCCTGCTTGAGTTTTGGGATGCGCCTCTTATAAACCAACGCGCAGAGGTATCGACCCAGATGGGCGGAGTGGGAATCAGCATTTCTTCGCGCATCGCTCCCGAAAAAATCAGAACGGCTGTAGAGTTTGCCGAGTATCTGGCATCCCCCGATATACAGAGAGGGATATACACAAAAGCAGACGGTCAGCCGGCAGCTCTTTCGGCCTGGAGCGACAAGGAAAACAACAGGATAACCCACGGCTTTTTTAGAAATACCGCCGCAACACTCGAAACTTCGTTCATCAGGCCTAAGGTTGCACGCTGGAACAGCTTTCAGGAGGAGGCTTCGGTTGTCCTGCACAGCGAAATAAAGGAGAAAAAATCTGCAACGGCGGTAACCAGTCATTTTAACGAGCTGTACCGCGAAATCTGCGCCGCGAAATAAAAACAGGAGGCGAACATATTGAAACCATTGGAAGGAATCACGGTTCTTGACTTCAGTCAGTTTCTCGCGGGTCCAAGTGCCGCCATGAGGCTCGCCGACCTGGGCGCAAGGGTCATCAAGGTGGAAAACCCAAAGACAGGCGACAATTCGCGTCTGCTGTCCTTGAAAAACCTCTGTGTTGACGGGGACAGTGTAAACTTCTGCGCAATAAACAGAAATAAAGAGAGCTTCACTGCAAACCTGAAAGACGAGGGCGACCTCGGGATGGTAAAAAAACTGGTCGCGCAGGCTGATGTCATAATCGAAAACTTTCGTCCAGGCATTATGGAGAAATTTGGCCTTGATTATGAAAGCGTCAGAAAGCTCAATAAACGCATTGTCTACGCTTCCGTAACGGGTTACGGAAGGGAAGGCCCGTGGAAGACCAAACCGGGGCAGGATTTGCTAATCCAGTCTCTCACAGGGGTCGGATATCTCAACGGCAACGCCGATCAGCCGCCCATGCCCTTTGGCACCTCGATTGCCGATATGGTCGCTGGAACACATATGGTTGAAGGAATCTGCGCCTGTCTTATCCGAAGGGGTAAGACAGGCGAGGGCGGATATGTCGAAGTTTCGCTGATGGAGTCTCTTCTCTGTCTGCAGGTTGAGGTCATGGGAGTTTATCTGAATAACGGCAGAATACTGCCGGAGAGAGGCAGCTTTAACAACGCCTGCGTCATGCAGGGAGCGCCTTATGGAATTTTCAGGACAAAGGATAGCTACCTTGCAATATCAATCTGCCCGATCGACGAGCTTGGAAAGGTAATCGGCTGCAGTGAGCTTGCCGGATATACCGATAAGGAAACATGGTTTACTAAGAGAGACGAAATCAAGGAGGTGCTTGAACGCCACCTTGAAACCGAAACAACAGCGTACTGGGTCTCCGTTCTCGAAAAAACAAAATACTGGTTTGCGGAAGTTCTGGACTGGCAGATGCTCTTTGAGCACGAGGCTTTTAAGGTCCTGGACTTTGTTCAGGATATACATCGTCCCGGAGGCGAACCGCTTTATACAACGCGGTGCCCGATACGCATGGACGGAAAGCTTCTAAAGTCCGGCAAATGGGCGCCAATGCTTGGCGAGGACACAGAAAAGGTAATTGCCGATTTTAATCTTTTGAGCGGGGAGGAAAAAAGAAGTTGAAGCCACTTGAAGGATTGACGATTCTGGATTTCAGCCAGCTTTTGGCGGGACCCTACGCGGCCTTGCGCCTGATGGATCTCGGAGCCAGAGTCATAAAGATTGAAAACCCGAACCGCGGCGACCTCAGCCGCACCGTTATGCTTTCAAACCTCTGTATTGATGGGGACAACGCGACATTCCACTCCGTTAACAGGGGTAAGGAAAGTCTTGCGCTTGACCTTAAAGAATGCTCGGACCGCGATAAGCTCTACAGGCTTATAAAAGAGTCCGACGCGATGCTTCTCAATTTCCGCCCAGGAGTGGCGAAGAAACTCGGAATTGATTTTGAAACCGTTAATAAGCTCAATCCGGGTATTGTTTACGGCGAAATAACGGGGTACGGGACGGAGGGCCCCTGGGCCGCGCGCCCCGGACAGGATCTTCTGGTACAGGCAGTTTCCGGTCTTGCATGGCTCAACGGCAATGCGGATCAACCGCCGATGCCCATGGGCCTCAGCGTTGCGGATATGATGGCGGGCGAGCATGTTATACAGGGTATGCTTGCGGCTCTGGTTCGCAGGGGCATAACAGGGGAAGGTGCGTATGTTCAGGTAAGCATGCTTGAATCGACTCTTGATATTCAGTTCGAGGGGATGACGACCTTCCTTAACGACGGGCATGAGCTTCCGCAGAGAAGCTCCGTGAATAACGCGAACGCCTATGTCGCGGCGCCTTACGGAGTTTATGAAACAAAAAACGGCTATATCGCGCTGGCAATGGGTTCGATCATCACGCTTGCCGGGCTGCTCGGCTGCGAAAAGCTTTTGGCGTATCCCGACAAGGCTGAGTGGAGCACAAAGCGCGACGAGATAAAGGGAATACTTGCTAAGCATCTGCTTACAAAAAATACTGAAGATTGGCTCGGCGTTTTGGAGCCCGCGGATATCTGGTGCGCGGATGTGCTTGACTGGGACCGCCTCATGGCATCGGAGGGCTTCAAGGCTCTTGATATGCTTCAGGAAACAGTCAGAAGCGACGGCTTGAAAATGGAAACTCTCAGATGTCCTATCAGAATCGACGGCGAGCGTTATAAAAATGAAAAAGGCGCGCCGGTGCTGAATGAGCATGGAGCGGATATCGATTTGATAATCGATGAAAATTGAGGCGTCCGTCCGTATGAAGGCGCTGCAAACATATTTTTTTAACGAGGAGGATCTGAATGACAAAGGAAATCTATTACGAGGACTATGAAATCGGATCGGAAAGAGAGACTTGCGGACGCACGATAACAGAGACGGATATCGTTCTGCACGCGGGACAAACCGGAGACTTTTTTCCTCACCATATGGACGCGGAATGGTGCAAAACGACGGAATTCGGGCGGAGGATAGCGCACGGGACTCTTGTGTTCAGCATCGGCGTGGGAATGACCGCCACGGTAATCAACCCTGTGGCCTTTTCCTATGGCTATGACAAGCTGAGATTCATACGTCCCGTATTCATTAACGACACGATCACGGTCAAAGTCGTTATCAAGGATAAGTACCCTTGCCCCAAGCATAATGATAAGGGCTTTGTAGTCGAGAATGTGCAGGTTTACAATCAGAAAAAGGAGCTTGTTCTGGTTGCGGACCACCTGCTGCTCTGTCAGATGAAAAGCTGCTAGTGGAGGTTTACAGATGGATTTTACCCTTAACAAAAATCAAAGGCTGATTCAGAAGGCAATCAGGGAGTTTACGGAAAAAGAAATTCAGCCGATTGCTGCGGAAACGGACCGGACATGCCAGTTCCCAGCAGAGACGGTAAAAAAACTGTTTCAGTATGGATATCTGGGAATCAATATTCCTAAGGAATACGGAGGGGCTGGAGCGGACGACCTTTCCGCTGCGCTCGTTATCGAAGAAACCGCAAAGGCATGCGCGAGTACCTCTGATATTATCGCGACTCACAACGGACTTTGCAGCGGACCGATAATTCAGTACGGCACGGACAGTCAGAAGGCGAAATATCTCCCTATGCTTGCCTCCGGACATCTGGGCGCGTTTGCACTCACCGAACCTAATGCGGGGTCGGACGCATCCAAGGGCGCAACCGTCTGCGTTTTGGATGGTGATCACTGGATCATGAACGGATCAAAGATATTTATTACTAACGGCTATGTGGCAGATATCTTTGTAGTATTCGCAATGACAGATCCATCAAAGGGGACAAAGGGTATTTCGGCATTTATCGTCGAAAAAGATTTTCCCGGATTCTCCGTCGGCAAACATGAAGAAAAGATGGGGCTGCACGGTTCGCCGACAGCGGAAATCGTGTTTACCGACTGCATTATTCCGAAGGAAAACCTGCTGGGAACGCTCGGAAAAGGCTTCAATATTGCGATGAACGCCCTCAATGCAGGGCGTATCGGCATAGCCGCCCAGGCGCTTGGCATTGCCGAGGGAGCGATGAACGAGGCTATTACCTACACCAAGACACGTATACAGTTCGGCCAGCCGATTTCAAAATTCCAGAATACCCAGTTTAAGCTTGCGGATATGGAGGTCGCCATTTGCTCAGCCCGTATGCTCATGTATCTTGCGGCGCACAACAAAATGGCGGGGCTTCCCTTTATAAAAGAGGCCGCGATGGCAAAGCTCTGTGCGTCTGAAACTGCGATGAAGGTTACGACTCAGGTCGTTCAAATGCTGGGCGGTTACGGCTATACCAGGGATTACCCGGCGGAGCGCATGATGAGGGACGCAAAAATTACCGAGATTTATGAAGGCACCTCCGAAATACAGCGGATGGTGATAGCTAACAACATTTTATAAAAGAAAGGAACGAATTATGAAAACAGGCGCAGAATATATGGAAGCGCTCAAGCAAATCCATCCTGTTGTTTATTTTAAGGGAGAAAAGATCGACTGCGTGGTGGGACATCCTCTCATCCAGCCGCATATAAATGCCGCTGCGACGACATACGATATGGCTCATGAAATTGAGCATGAGGACCTGCTTACCGCAACTTCTCATCTGACCGGCGAAAAAATCAGCCGTTTTACACATATCCACCAGAGCACGGACGATCTTATCAAAAAGGTCAAGATGCTCCGTGCGATTTCACAGCGCACGGGCTCCTGCTATCAGCGCTGTGTCGGCATGGACGCCATAAATGCGGCATATTCAGTTACATACGAGATTGACCAGAAGTACGGAACGGAGTACCATGAGCGCTTCAAGAACTTCTTGAAGTACATACAGAAAGAGGATCTCATGGTGGCGGGCGCTATGACAGACCCTAAAGGGGATCGAGGCCTCTCACCGAGCCAGCAGTCGGACCCCGACATGTATGTCCATGTCGTTAGTAAGGACGACAAGGGCATCGTAATCCGCGGCGCGAAAATGC
The DNA here is from genome assembly GCA_034927185.1 of Oscillospiraceae bacterium. Classification (GTDB taxonomy): domain Bacteria; phylum Bacillota; class Clostridia; order Oscillospirales; family Oscillospiraceae; genus UBA2658. The sequence goes on from JAYFQM010000007.1 coordinate 17,531, forward strand.
ACATGACCGGCATGGTCAACTCTTTTGAAATGCTCATCATGCCGACTACCTCTCTAAAGCCTGAGGAAGGCGATTACGCGGTGAGCTGCGCCATCCCCGTAGACGCGAAGGGCGTTGTCCACATTTTCGGCCGCCAGACAAACGACGAAAGAAAATTCGGAAAACTTGATCAGGGAAATGTCAACTACGGCGTAGTCGGCGGAGAATGCCTTACCATACTCGACGACGTATTCGTACCCTGGGAAAGAGTATTTATGTGCGGTGAGACCGACTTTTCGGGAATGCTTGTCGAGCGCTTTGCATCCTATCACCGCCAGAACTACGGCGGCTGCAAGGGTGGAGTAGCGGACGTAATGATAGGCGCGACGGCGACACTTGCCGACTATAACGGAACTGCCAAAGCTGCCCACATCAAGGACAAGGAAGTCGAAATGATACATCTGACCGAGACGCTTTACGCATGCTCGCTGGCATGTTCTGCGGACGGCAGCAAGCTTCCCTGCGGCTCCTACTATGTTAACCCGCTTCTTGCAAACGCAAGCAAGCAGAATGTCACCCGCTTCATTTACGAGATAGCAAGACTGTCTCAGGACATTGCGGGAGGCATACTGGCGACGATGCCCTCCGAGGAGGATCTGAACGATCCGGAACTCGGCGAATATGTCAAAAAGTATTTAAAGGGAGTCGAGGGCGTTTCCGCGGAGGATCGCTTCAAGATGCTTCGGCTGCTCGAGAATATGACCAGCGGCACTGCGCTTGTTGAAAGTATGCACGGCGCGGGTTCGCCTCAGGCTCAGCGCGTGATGCTTACAAGGCAGGCAAATCTTGAACAGAAGAAGAAGATTGCTAAGCGCTTGGCCGGAATAAAAGAAGAGCCGGAGGGGAAATAAGATGTTTGAATCCACAGGTAAAATCGTTATAGTAACGGGAGCGACAAAGGGCATAGGCTCCGGCATAGCTGAGGCGTTTGCCGAAAACGGGGCTCATGTCGTGGTTGTCAGCAGAAATCAGGCCGAGTGCGAGGCCAAGGCCAAGGATATTACCGAGCGCTTCGGAGTGGAAGCCTACGCGCACAACTGCGACGTCATGAAGCACGAGTCAATTGAAGCGCTCGTTGCCGATACGGTCAAAAAGTTCGGAAGAATAGATGTGCTTGTGAACAACGCCGGAATCGCCGTGACGGTGCCCGCCGCGGAGCTCACCGAAGCCGACTGGGATAAGGTCCTCAACACAAACCTCAAAGGCGTATTCTTCCTCAGTCAGGCGGTCGGCAAAGTGATGATGGGGCAGAAGAAGGGTAAGATAGTGAACGTGGCCTCCATGTTCGGTCTTGTCGGAGACAAGAGCATAATTCCCTACCTCGCCAGCAAGGGCGGCGTTTTGCAGGTCACTCGCGGCCTTGCTCTCGAGTGGGCAAAATATAACATCCAGGTAAACGCGATTGCACCTGGATACGTTATAACAGAGCTCAACGGAGAACTGCTCAATACCGAATCCGTCCGTGAAAAGATTTTTGCGAAAACACCGCTGAGAAGATACGCGGATGCCAGAGAAATAGCAAGTACCGTCATTTATCTCGCTTCCGACGAAGCGTCTTATGTAACAGGTTCCGTCTACTCCGTAGATGGAGGCTGGACCGCGCAATAATGGAAAAGAAGCTTCTGCTCGGAGTGAAAATGTGCGGTAACTGCAATCCCGAAATCGATTCGATGACTGTGGTCAAACGAATCGCCGGTTTGCTGAACGCCGAAATAATTCCGTACGGCGGGGGCGCTTCCGATATTACGCTTACGGTCAGCGGCTGCCGGTCCGCCTGTGTGGACGAGGATTATCCCGCGGACGCGAGGATAATCGGCCTCTCACTTGACGGGCATCCCTGTGAGGATGAAAAAGAGCTATCGTCAAAAGCGGCCGGGCTTCTGAAAGAAAAAATAAAAAAGACGCTCTGATCGGCACAAAAATACACGGAAAGGATACTATCATGAAAATCATTGTTTGCGTGAAACAGGTTCCGGACACCTCCGGAAAAGTGGCTGTCAATCCTGACGGTACGCTCAACCGTGCATCCATGCAAAGCATTATAAACCCCGACGACAAAAACGCCATGGAAGCGGCCTTTAGGCTCAAGGATGAAACCGGCTGCAGCGTGATTGCTGTTTCAATGGGTCCTCCAGCGGCGGAGGAAATGCTTCGCGAACTGCTCGCCATGGGAGCGGACGAAGCCGTTCTGGTTTCAGCGCGCGAGTTCGGAGGCTCGGACACCTTTGCAACGGCCCAGATTCTTGCCGCGGCACTCAACCGTATCGGCATCGAAAAGGACGATATCGTGTTCTGCGGCCGTCAGGCGATAGACGGCGATACAGCCCAGGTCGGCCCGCAGCTTGCCGAAAAGCTGCATTTGCCTCAGGTAACATATGTGGCTGAGATTCAAAAGACCGGAGAAATCCTGACCTGCAGGAGAATGCTTGAGGACGGCTATATGACGATCAAAGTCAAAACGCCCTGCCTCCTCACCTGCATAAAGGAGCTCAACGAGCCGCGTTACCTTCCGGCGTCCGGCATATTCTCGGCATACGACAAGAAGCTCACGGTTTTCGACTATGAAGCGCTGAAGGACGATCCGCTAATCGACAAAACAACCATCGGATTGAAGGGTTCACCGACAAACATTTTCAAGTCATTCACGCCTCCACGTAAGGGCGCGGGCGTGATGCTGGATGGTGCCGACAGAGCAGCCTGTGCTAAGCTTGTCGGGATCCTGTCAAACAGACACCTCGTCTGACGGAAGGGAGTAAAATATGTCAACATTTCAAAGTACGGATCTTGCCGCTTTCAAGGATGTATGGGTTTTCTGCGAGCAGCGGCAGGGTAATTTGTTGTCAACAGATATGGAATTGCTTTCCGAAGGGCGGAAGCTCGCGGATGAGCTGGGCGTAAAGCTCTGCGGACTTCTGCTAGGCGACTGCGTGGAGGGAATTGCTAAGGAACTGGGTGGCTACGGTGCCGACGAGGTTATCGTCTGTGAATCTCCGCTTCTCAAGGATTATACGACCGACGCCTATGCAAAAGTTGTCTGTGACATGATAATGGATATGAAGCCCGAGGTCATGCTCTTCGGTGCGACCAATATTGGCCGCGACCTCGGCCCGCGCTGTGCCGCGCGCCTGCACACCGGGCTTTGCGCCGACTGCACGCAGCTGGACGTTGACGTTGCTAAATACGTCGAGTTTCTGCGCGGCGCATCCACTATGGACGTAGACGCAATAGACTGGAACATTGAGGACAGAAACCTAAAAATGACGCGCCCCGCTTTCGGCGGGCATCTCATGGCGACAATAATCTGCCCCCGTTTCCGCCCCGCAATGGCGACAGTCCGCCCGGGAGTCCTGAAAAAGGCTCCATTCGATCAGGCAAAGGCTGAGGCCTGCGTGATTTTGAAGCCGGAAGTTAAGCTTTCGGCGGAGGATATCTGCACCGAAGTCGTCGAGGTTGTCAAGGCCGCGAAAAAGCTTGTTGATCTCATTGGCGCAGAGTACATCGTATCGGTCGGCCGCGGAATTGCAGGCAATGTCGAATGCGGAATCCGTCTTGCCCAGGAGCTTGCAGATACTCTTGGCGGCGTCGTCGGCGGTTCCCGAGCGGCTGTCGATTCCGGCTGGCTGTCATCGGACCATCAGGTCGGCCAGACTGGAAAGACCGTTCGCCCGAAGGTATACATAGCGCTCGGAATCTCCGGAGCTATCCAGCACAAGGTCGGTATGCAGGATTCGGACTGCATTATAGCGGTCAACAAGAACTCGTCGGCGTCGATTTTTGAAATTGCTGACTACGGCATCTGCGGCGACCTTTTTCAGGTGACTCCGATGCTGATCGAGGCAGTCCGGGCCACGAAAGCCGCCTGTTGAACAAACAGCGGATATAGAAAATCTATTTATATTCAGAATGATTAAATTCTGAGTTCTGAGGTGTTTAATATGAGTAAAAAAATTGTTGTAATGGATGGTAATACCGCGGCTGCCTATGTGTCCTACGCGTTTACCGAGGTAGCCAGCATTTATCCCATTACCCCATCATCGCAGATGGCGGAAATCGTGGACGAATGGGCGGCAAACGGAAAAAAGAACCTGTTCGGGAACACTGTCAACGTCATACAGATGCAGTCTGAGGCGGGAGCTGCGGGAACTGCGCACGGCTCGCTTCAGTCCGGAGCGCTGACGACTACATATACAGCCGCTCAGGGCCTGCTGCTGATGATTCCCCCGATGTATAAGATCGCCGGAGAGTTTCTTCCCGGTGTGTTCCATGTGTCCGCAAGAACTCTTTCCGTTCATGCACTGTCAATTTTCGGAGATCATTCCGATGTTATGACTTGCCGTATGATCGGCTTTGCGATGCTGGCATCCGCGAATCCGCAGGAAGCAATGGACATGGGTGCCGTGGCGCATCTTGCTGCAATCAAGGCGCATCATCCGTTTATACATTTCTTCGACGGCTTCCGCACCTCTCACGAGATGCAGAAGATTGACGCTCTTGACTATGAGGATCTGCGTCCGCTGGTGGACTATGACGAGCTTCAGGCTTTCCGCAGAAACGCGCTGAACCCCGAGCACCCTTCCACCAGAGGCACGTCCGCAAATCAGGATATTTTCTTCCAGTGCCGTGAGGGCTGCAACGAGCACTTCGATGCGCTTCCCGGTATAATTCAGGGCTATATGGACGAGATCAATAAGCTTACAGGCCGCAATTACGGGCTGTTCGATTACTACGGCGATCCCGAAGCCACCGAAGTGATTATTGCTATGTGCTCGGTTACCGACACCATTAAGGATACCGTCGATTTCCTCAACGCACAGGGCCGCAAGGTCGGCATGATTGCCGTTCACCTTTATCGTCCGTTCTCAGCAAAGCATTTCCTCGGCGCACTTCCTGAAACGGCGCGCAGAGTCGCGGTGCTTGACCGTACAAAAGAGCCAGGCGCTAATGGCGAGCCTCTTTATCATGATGTTAAAGACGTCATAACCGGCTCTGGCCGCGAGGTCGTGGTTGTCGGCGGCCGTTACGGCCTTGCGTCAAAGGATACCACTCCCGGACAGATTATCGCCGTATACGACAATCTGCTCAAGGATGAGCCTAAGAACGATTTCACGATCGGTATCGAGGATGACGTTACATTCACCTCCCTGCCTTACAGCGAAGTTAACCTCAACCATGAGGGCGTTACAAGCTGCAAGCTGTGGGGCATCGGCGGCGACGGCACTGTCGGCGCAAACAAGAACTCGATAAAGATCATAGGAATGAACACCGACCTGTACAGCCAGGCGTACTTTGCATATGACGCAAAGAAATCCGGCGGCCTTACCCAGTCCCACCTCCGCTTCGGCGACAAACCGATACGCGCACCCTATCTTGTGGGACACGCTGATTTCGTTGCCGTCCACGACCCCTCCTATCTGAACAAATACGAGATAGTCAGGGATATCAAGCCGAACGGCGTTTTCCTGCTTAACTGCCCCTGGGATGAAAAGCAGCTTGAGACGCATATCCCAGCGGCGATGAAGAGAGAGCTTGCCTCAAAGCATATAAAGTTCTATACCATAGACGCAACCGGCATCGCCAGGGAAATCGGCCTTGCCAACAGAACGAACACTGTTTTGCAGGCGGCTTTCTTCAAGCTTGCGAACATCATCCCCATAGATGTCGCCGTTAAGGACATGAAGGCCGGTATATACAAGTCGTACTTTGCGAAGGCCGGTCAGAAGGTCGTCGACATGAACTGCGCGGCGGTGGATCAGGGCGTAGAGAAAATAAAGATCGTCAATGTACCGGAATCTTGGCTCACAGCCGAGGACGTTAAAGAGACCGAAATTGAAATGCCCGCTTTTATCAAGGAAGTGGTTGTTCCCATGAACCGTCAGGAGGGCGACGCCATTCCGCTGTCGACCTTCAAAAAGTTTGGCTGCTTTGACGGCACATGGCCGAACGGCACGACCAAGTGGGAAAAGCGCGCGGCGGCCGTCGACGTCGTCAAGTGGAATCCGGATGCCTGCATCCAATGCAACCGCTGCTCGTATATCTGCCCGCATGCCGCTATCCGCCCTGTCCTCGCAACCGAGGAAGAGCTCAAAAACGCACCTGAGAGCTTTGTTACTGTTCAGGCCAAAGGCGCTGAACTCGGTAAGTATCGTTTCCGCATGCAGGTCTCGCCCTATGACTGCATGGGCTGTGCAAGCTGCGTCAACAACTGCCCGTCCAAGGGAGCTCTTGAAATGCTTCCGACGGAATCGCAGCTCCCCGAGCACGAAAACTGGAAGTTCGGCATTGATACCGTATCCTTGAAGAAGGACGCTTTCAGCGACAAGACCGTAAAGTCAAGCCAGTTCGCAAAGCCTTATTTCGAGTTCTCCGCCGCATGCTCCGGCTGCGCGGAAACTCCTTATATCAAGCTCGTAACACAGCTTTTCGGCGACCATATGTATGTCGCTAACGCTTCCGGCTGCTCCTCCGCTTACGGCGGAGCGCTTCCCGCAACGCCTTACTGCACCGATGCAAAGGGCTGCGGACCAGCATGGGAGCAGTCCCTGTTCGAAGACAACGCGGAGTTTGCCTTTGGATATCTGAACGGACATGAAGCTGTTCATGAGGAACTGGCCATAAAGGCCGGGGAGCTTGAGGAATCCGGCGTAGCGGCGGAAGCCGTTAAAGAGTACCTTGAAAACAAGGAAGATTCCTCAAAGACCAGAGAGGTATCCGACAAGCTCCTCGATGCTCTCAGGGAATGCAACGTTGCCGAACCCAAAGCAAAAGAGAATATCGAGTATATCGTTAAAAACAGTGAATTCCTTACTAAGAAGAGCGTATGGGCCTTCGGCGGAGACGGCTGGGCGTACGATATCGGTTTCGGCGGTCTCGACCATGTTCTCGCGTCCGGACGCGACATCAATATCCTCGTTATGGACACCGAGGTTTACTCAAACACAGGCGGACAGTCCTCAAAGTCCACAAGCACCGGCGCAATTGCGAAATTCGCGGCATCTGGCAAGAAGGTCAAGAAAAAGGACCTCGGCAGAATTGCGATGAGCTACGGCTACATCTATGTGGCGCAGGTGGCCATGGGCTACGATCCCGCTCAGACCCTGAAAGCGATACGCGAGGCCGAGGCTTATCCCGGACCTTCTCTTGTAATCTGCTACTGCCCATGCATCATCCACGGAATCCCGAAGGGAATGTCGAACAGCCAGAACGAAATGAAGCGCGCCGTCGAAGCGGGCTACTGGCAGCTATACCGCTATAACCCGTTGCTCAAGAAGGAAAATAAGAATCCGTTCACTCTCGACTCTAAGGCTCCCACGGCGGACTACCTTGAATTCATGCGTTCCGAGAGACGTTTCGCGGCTCTTGAGTATTCCTTCCCCGAGAGGGCCAAGGAACTGTATGTCAAGGCAAAAGCCGACGCGGAAGAGCGTTATGAGGCTTACGCTAAGATGGCAAGGGGAGAATAAGTCCTTAATCGGACAACGCGGCTGCCGCAACACAGGCAGACCGCGTTGACGAGGTAAACTAAAAAGGGAGACAGGTAAAATGGATGATAAAAAGACTGTCATGGACAAAAGTGCAGTTATGGATGTTCTTCCGCACCGCGCTCCGATGCTGCTGATAGACGAGGTTACCGAGCTTAAGCCGATGGAGAGCATAGAGGCAAAGCTATACATTGACCCCGAATGGGAGCTGTTTAAAGGGCATTTTCCAGGAGCTCCCGTGTTTCCGGGAGTTTTGTCGGTGGAGTGTATGGCGCAGGCGGCCGATATTATGCTGATGACAGCTGAAAAGTACAAAGGGAAAACACCTCTGATGGCGGGAATAACGGATACA
>JAYFQM010000136.1:0-8484 GCA_034927185.1 Oscillospiraceae bacterium
ATCTACATGGACGATAATCTGATATCTGACCCCACGGTAAATGATCAGATAAACGACGGCAGCGCAATAATTACGAACCAGAAGGACCTTGAAACCGCCAAAGATCTGGCCGCAAAAATCAATTCCGGTTCGCTCCCCTTCTCGATGATCGCAAACGACGCGAACATCATCAGCCCGACGCTTGGAATGGACGCTCTAAAAATCATGATACTCGCCGGTGAGATCGCTTTTGCACTTGTCTGCCTGTTCATGCTTCTATATTACAGGCTGCCCGGCTTTGTCGCCTGCATCGCGCTTTTGCTGCAGGTTGTCGGTCAGCTTCTGGCGCTCTCCATTCCCCAGTTCACGCTCACACTGCCCGGCATCGCCGGCGTTATCCTGTCAATCGGCATGGGCGTTGACGCGAACGTCATCGTATCAGAGAGAATTAAAGAAGAACTGAATTCCGGCAAAACTCTTCGTTCCTCAATCGATTCGGGCTTCCACCGCGCGTTTTCATCGGTATTCGATGGAAACATAACAGTTATAATAGTATCAATAGTCTTAATCTTGCTTGGTTCCGGATCCTTGCTTTCCTTCGGCTACACGCTTCTCTGCGGCGTTCTGATGAACTTTGTGGCCGGCGTCACGGCATCACGCCTCATGATAAGGTCTCTCAGCGAGTTTAAGTGCTTTCAGAACCCCGCTTTATACGGCGCAAGGAGGTTGGCAAAATGAAAGTTATTGACTTTTTTAAGAATAGATATATCTATTTTGGAATTTCCATCTGCATTATTCTGACCGGTGTAATCTTCGCTCTGGTCAACGGCATTAAGCTCGATATCCAGTTTCAGGGCGGCTCGATTCTCAAATACACCTATGTCGGCGAGATAAACAGCGAAGAAGCCGGCGCGCTTGTCGAGGAGGCTCTCGGCAAGACAGCTAACGCTCAGGAGCAGACGACCGTCGCCAAGGAAGAGCAGATGTTGATAATCAGCCTTGCCGACAAAGCGTCCATAACCTCGCAGGAGCAGGAAATCGTCACCTCCACGCTCACGCAGGCTTATCCTGACGCTCAACTCAATCTAGCTGAGTCTCTTTCCGTCGAGCCATACACGGGCGCCCGCTTCTTCACCCGCGGAATAATCTCGATCCTTCTATCCTTTTCGCTGATCCTCATATACGTCGGATACCGTTTCAGAAGAATAGGTGGGTTTTCGGCGGGCTTTATGGCAATTGTGGCGCTTTTCCACGACGCAATAGTTGTAACCTCTGTTTTCATCATTTTCCAGATACCGCTGAATGACTCTTTTATTGCGGCTGTTCTGACTATTATTGGCTTCTCCATCAACGATACGATAGTCATTTATGACCGTATAAGAGAAAACAAGCTGCTCATGGGCCCCAGAACGTCAACCGCTGATCTGGTCAACACGAGCATCACCCAGTCGATGTCCCGCTCCATTAACACAAACATTGCGGTTTTTGTCAGCATCACGATCGTTTACGTTTTCGCGCAGATATATAACATCGAATCCATCAAGGACTTCGCTCTGCCGATGATGTTCGGTACAATTTCAGGATGCTACTCAACCATCTGCATTGCGGGCCCGCTTTGGACGATGTGGAAAAACAACCACGGAGAATCAAAGCTGAAGAAAGCCTGACTGAATATTCTGTTTCTTATAGAGAGGAGCCACCGCGCTTTAATGAGCGCGGAGGCTCTTTTTTTTATGAATCGCCAATCCTATTGTGCAGTAATTAAGCTTTCTCCTGATTGCGTCTCTGATTAATTGCGTCGATAAGAACTGCGACGAAAATAATCAAGCCCTGCGCAAACTGTGACCAGAAGGGTGAGATATTCAGAAGACCAAGTCCGTTGTTTAAGACCCCGATTATCAGCACGCCGATGAAGGTACCCAGCATATTGCCTTTGCCGCCGCTGAGAGAACCGCCGCCGATTACAATAGCTGAAATGGCACTGAATTCCAGTCCTTCCGCAGCCGTCGGAAGGGCTGCCGCAAGTCTTCCGGTCAGGACAAGAGCGGCAACGGAAGTCATTGCCGCCGCAATCACATATGTTGTCATCTCAATTCGTTTTACGTTTATTCCAGCGAGGTACGCCGCCTCACGATTCCCACCAACGGCATAGAGCTGATGCCCGAACACAGTTTTTGATAAAACGAAATGTGCAATAACAAAAAGAAGCAAGAGAATAATGACCGGAATAGGAATAACCCCGAATAGAGAGCCTCCTCCGATATAGTTAAAGCTATCCGGCATTCCGAAAATCGTCGTTCCCATTGAATACACATTTCCAAGGCCTCTTAGCATTGACTGCATTGCCAACGTCACAATAAACGGCGACAGGCGAAGCTTTGTTACGCTCAGCCCATTAATGAAGCCGAGGCCGATACCAGCCGCAAAACCCAAAAGAATTGCAATAACGACGGGAAATCCGTTATCAACGCAAAAACCTGCCATAAGCAGGCCGACAAGCGCTGTCATTGAGCCCGCCGATAAATCAATTCCTCCGGTCAAAATGACAAACATTCCTCCGATTGCGACGATACCAATATTGGTAACCTGAAGCAGCATACCGATCAGGTTGCCTGCTGTCAGGAATCTGTCCGCGGTAATACTAAAAAATACACACAGCACAACAAGGCCCATCAAAATAGACAGATTGCCGCGAAGCTGAAATCTCTTTTTACCTTTTTCCGCACTCATTCGCTACCTGCCTCCAGTTGCATAATCCATAATCTTTTTTGAAGAAGCGTCCTTTGTGTCTATTTCCGCCACCATAGCGCCTTCCTTCATAACCAAAACGCGGTCGGAGATTCCAAGAATCTCGGTCAAATCGGAAGAAACAAGCAAAATTGCCGTTCCTTTCTCAGCGAAATCAAAAATTTTATTGTATATGTCTACCTTTGAGCCGATGTCTATACCTCGTGTCGGTTCGTCCAAAAGCAGTATTTTCGGCTCTATTTCCGCTATTCTCGCAAAAACGGTTTTCTGCTGGTTTCCGCCGCTCAGCCTAAGAATTTTCTGATTTTTCGACGGAGTTCTGATTTCAAAATACTTGATGGCGGTGTCGGCTATGCCGTTTATTACTTTTTTGCTTATAAAGCTGAATTTTGCGATTTTTCCCAGTACGGAAAGAACAATATTTTCTTTTACGGTTCCTTCTAGTATCAGGCCTTCGGATTTCCTGTTTTCAGGCACCATCGCAACGCCATGCAGGAGCGCTGCTCCGGGTGAGCCGATTTTACATTCCTTGCCGTTAAGCTCAATCCGACCTTTTCTGACTCGGTAAACGCCATAAATCGTCTTGAGAAGCTCAGACCGCCCTGAACCCACCAGTCCAGCGACTCCGACTATTTCCCCTGCTCTTAGCGAAAAGCTCACATCCCGTATAAGCCTGTTTTCCAGCTTCTCGGCCGACAGAACGACTTCTCCGATGCTAACCTGCCTTTTTGGATAATACTGCTCTATCCGCCTGTTGACCATTGCAAAGACGAGTGAATCCATCGTCCAGTCCGAAGTGTTGCGGGTATCTATCACCTCGCCGTCCCGAAGTACCGTTATGCGGTCCGTGACACCGAACAGCTCGTCCATTCTGTGCGATATGAAAATTATGCCGTAGCCTTTCTCCTTGAGACTCTTCATAGTGACAAACAGACGCTCCGCATCTTCCCTGCCTAGCGAGGACGTCGGCTCATCCATAACAAGGATTTTTGCGTCTCTTGCGAGAGCTTTTCCAATTTCAACCAATTGCTGTACGCTTATGCTTAAGCCGCCGACTTTTGTCTTCGGACTGATGTTCAGCCCAATGGTATCCAGTATTTTTTTACTTTTCTCATATAGCTCAGACCGGTCAATCAAACCCGCCTTGTTTGGCGTAGCGCCGAGAAAAATATTTTCAGCCACGCTTAGCTCCGGAACAAGGCTCAGCTCCTGGTAAATGATGCTTATTCCGAGAGAAATGCCGGAATGAGTATCCGTAATGGCGACATCATTTCCGTTTAATCTAACGGTACCCTCGTCCGGCTGATAAACACCTCCGAGTATTTTAATGAGAGTGGATTTTCCCGCGCCGTTTTCTCCGGCAAGTCCGACAATCTCGTTCGGATATAATGAAAAGCAGACATTTTTCAGAGCTTTTACTCCAGGAAAGCATTTCGATATGTTATTTAGTTCTAATATTGGTGCGCAATCCATATCGATGACTCACCTCCTGTATCAGCATATATTTACGTCCCGGTCCGGGTCCTGAGTTCGTCCGCCCAGAGTCCGAATTCCTTGACCTCTGCAGAATCTATGTTGTCTTTGGTAATCAAGATCTGTGGAGACTCCGTGTTCTCTTCCGGAACCGTACCGTTTTTTATGTAATCATAAACCATTTGTATGGTATTGTTAGCCATTGTAATAGGGTTCTGAGAAATTGTAGCGTCGATTCTCCCATCCCGAATTGCCTGTATTCCCTCAGGGTTGCCGTCAATACCTACAATATAGATGTGCTTTGCATCGTCAGACGGATAGAAACGGTTTGACTGCTCAATCGCCTTGACCGCGCCCAGCGCCGTGTTGTCATTCGCAGCAAAAACCGCGTCGATACTGTCGTTTGCCTGCAATGCGTTCATCATCGCGTTCATGGACTTTTCCTGATCAAATTCGCAGTCCTGACGAAATACCACTTTAATATCGGAGTATTTTGCTATTTCGTCCATAAATCCCTTATCCCTGTCATAACCGGAAGCCTGGCTGATCTTACCGCAAAGATTAACAACGGTCCCCCTATATTCGCCATACTTTTCGTTGAGCATCTCAGCCACAGCCTGAGCCGCGGTCTGCCCAGCCTTGAGGTTATCGGTTGCGTTCCTGTTTATAATGGTGCCGCCCGCGGCGTTCGTATCAATAATAAACACGGGTATACCCTTTGTGTTTGCCATCTGGATCGACGGGATTATTCCGTTGCTGTCAATCGGATTAATCACTATCGCGCTGACGCCCTGAGTGATAAAATTCTGCATGTTGTCCGCCTGCACGCTTGCGTCACCGTTGGCATTCGCAACATTTACAGTAATGCCCAATTCCTTGCCCTTATCAGTAACAGCCTGATTGACCGCGGTCATAAAACCTGCGTGGAAGGAACTCAGACATACTCCGACCGTGATGCCGCTGTCTGCCGAAGCGCTTGTCGATGAGCCGGACCGTCCGCACCCCGCGAAAACAAGCCCAAAAGCCAAAACCGCTGCCATCAATTTCGCAGCCCCGCCATTTTTTCTCATTTTAAACCACTCCTATCAATAATATTATCTTATAAAGATGAGTCCATTGCAAGCTGATCTTTTTTATCTTTATAATTGCGAAATAATTAACAATAAACAGCAGAATTATTTCCCATCGATTCGGTTATTTGATACCGGACATTTGATACATGTATGTGTTGATATTAGTATACAATGAATACTAAAAAAGTATATCCGATATTTTCTATAAGTATTGATGATATCTATAGCCACAAACTATGGATTTAAAACCTCCAGTTTTTAGGATCCCGATATGGTAATAGTACCTTGAAGGCAAAGAAAAAGCGGGCTTCAATGAAGCCCGCCTTTATTAGCTGGTAATAGGCCGAAAACAGATTTTATTCGGCTGTCATAAGAGCGACAAGCGCATTCTTATAAGTGAAAATGGCAATTACGTAGAGAATCGAAAAGACCAAAATCGCACCTGCGGCAACAGCCTGGAGCATATAGTCCTGATATGCAGTCATGAAGCCATAGACGTTGGAGCCGAGCGCGAATACAAGCGCGAGAACGCCAAGGAGTATTCCACCCTTGATCTTGCCGATGCTTGGCATCTTGGCAGCGCCTGCTCCGAGTATCGCGGCAATGAATCCAAGAACTGCAGCAAGAAGGAATGCACCGTAAACGATCATTCTGTCGGTGAGCTCTTTAGTTGTGATGACAGTCTGCTCGGCAAGGTATTCTCTACCTGCAGCAACGGGATCCATACCACCGTCGATCTTGGCGGCGATTCCGGCAGTCTCTTTCAGTGTGGCGATACCGGCGTCGATCTGAGCCTGACCGTCCTCAAACTCGGTAAGCTTTGCTTTGCCGTCTGCAAGCTGCTTTGCGGCATCTTCAAGCTGTGCCTTGCCGTCTGCAAGCTGCGGTGCAGCTGCGTCAAGCTGAGCTTTACCCGCTTCGTATTCCTGAAGCTGTGCCTTACCTGCGGTAAGCTGAGCTGAAGCCGCATCAAGCTGCTTCTTTCCGGCTGCAAGCTGGGCAGGGGCCGCATCAAGCACAGGCTTTGCCGCATCAAGCTGAGCGGCCGCTGCATCAAGCTGAGCCTTCCCGTCTTCATACTCCTTGATCAGACCCATAACGGTGTCGTAAGGAATAAGCTTTGCCTTACCTTCATCGAGCTGCTTCTTCGCCTCAGCCAGCAGTGCCTCTTTTTCAGCAAGCGCATCGCCTGCAAGAAGACCTGCTGCTTTAGCCTGCTCAAGCATTGCCGCGTTTGAATTGTACTGTTCCAAGCCCGCATCATACTGTGCCTGTCCGGCAGCCAGTATCTTTTCATAGGCGTCTTTACCGTCCGCAACGGCCGCTTTAGCCGTTTGATACGAAGCAGTCTTCTCGTTAAGAAGAGCGATACCTGCGTCATACTGTGCCTTGCCCGCCGTATATTGAGCCAGTCCCGCTTCGTACTCAGCTTTTTTCTTGTTGTACTCAGCCAAACCTGCGTTGTACTGTGCAAGTCCAGAATTATATGTAGCTTTGCCTTCATTGTATGCTGCGGTGTTCTTAGCAAGCTCAGCTGAGCCGGCGTCATACTGTGCCTGAGACTCTTCTAGCTGCTTCATGCCGGCGTCGTACTGTGCCTGTCCGGCTTCAAGGTCTTCCTTACCCTGCTCGTAGGCCGCACGGTTTGATTCGAGCGTTGCAATCCCTGCCTCAAGCTTGTCGATGCTGGCGTTCGCATCTGCTGCTTCCGCCTCTTTCTGCGTTTTAATGTCAAGAATGTTTTGCTTTACTCCAAGACCTCCCACCACGATGACAGCCAAACTTGCGATAATCAAAAGTATGCTGACCACCTTTAGCATTTTCTGCCCCTTCATTTTTCATCCTCCCAAAAAAATTTTTGCTGGGTAATGTTTTCTCCCTTACTAATTTTCTCCAATATAATACTCGATAAGTATATATGAAACATATTCAAAGCGCAAGCAATAAATGTCAAGTTTTTCATTAAATATGCTAAAATTGACTACTTCGACAAACTTAACTATTTTAACTTGTCAATGGTATACTAAAATCAGATATTTTTCTTGCGTTTATGAACTAGATGCGCATTTATCATGCTGAAAATCTATATTTTGAGCGCAATTCTTGCTCTGAATTTAATCCAAAAATACTTTACGGAGAGTTCGGCGGAAGCGCTGTGCCGGCCGCAATTCACGCCAAACAACAACTTAAAAAGGGGGGCCTTCTTCGTTGTTTACCCTTATTTTTTATTAGCTTTCCGAAGATATTGATTTGACGATTGTTTCGTTATATAATTTTTTAAAAAGAATGGGAGTTGTAGACCTTGGATAATATCAGATATGACGAGAAAACAGGTTCTTTATTCATCATCGACCAGACTCTTCTTCCCAACGAGGAAAAAGAGATACTCCTCAAAACGGCAGAAGAAATGTACAGTGCAATAAAGCTTCTTAAGGTCCGTGGCGCTCCGGCAATCGGTATCTGCGCGGCCTATTGCCTCTATGTTCTGTCACGGAGAATTGAAGCGCCAGATGCTCTGGTGTTCTGTTCCAAGCTTGAAAAAGACGCGGAATATCTCAATTCTTCCCGTCCGACCGCAGTCAATTTGAGCTGGGCACTTAAGCGCATGGTTGCTCTCGCAAAGGCGAACTCCTCTTTGCCTGTCGAGGATATACGCCGGCTTCTTCTCGATGAAGCAAGAGCTATTCATAATGAAGACATCGAGATGTGCCTTAGTATTTCGGAGTTCGGTCTTTCCCTCGTCAGAAACGGCGACGGAATTCTGACGCACTGCAATGCGGGCCCCCTCGCCACCTCACGCTACGGAACGGCGCTCGGGCCCATACTTCTCGGCACAGAACGCGGTATGAAGTTTCATGTGTATGCGGACGAGACACGGCCGCTCCTTCAGGGCGCGAGGCTTACGTCCTATGAGCTTTACAAGGCTGGCGTGGATGTGACTCTTATCTGCGACAACATGGCGAACACCGTCATGAGAAACGGCTGGGTACAGGCCTGCTTCGTTGGCTGTGACCGCGTCGCCGCAAACGGAGATACGGCTAACAAGATCGGCACCTGCGGCGTTGCGGTTCTAGCAAAGCATTATGGCATCCCACTTTACGTTCTCGGTCCGACCTCGACCATAGACCTTGGCTGCAAAACGGGGGCTGACATTGAAATAGAACAGCGCGACCCTGAAGAGATTAAGACAATGTTCTATTCTAAGCCGATG
>JAYFQM010000016.1:0-14184 GCA_034927185.1 Oscillospiraceae bacterium
GTTGACTTTGTCAGCTATCAGGTTTTCGAGGTCGTTGACCTGCTTTGCAGCGTCGTTGTCGGAATAAACAAGTTCAACCGTGTAGCCCTTGGCTTCGAACTGCTTCTGCAGGAAGGAACCGTCGCGGTTCCAGCGCTCAAGGGACTTGGTCGGCATCGCGACGCCGATTTTTCCGCCTGTGACCGCTGTCGATGCTTCAGCCGATGCTTCCGGCGATTCTTTGCTTGTCGATGTGCCGCAAGCGACCAGAACCAGTGCCAGGGAGAGCGCGAGAACCAATGCGATTAACTTTTTCATTTTTTTCCTCCTAAAAATGATTGTTGCTCGTCCTTACATAAAATTCTTTTGTAAAATTGATTTACAAAAGTTCTTGTATTAATAATACAATTGTCTTTGCGAGAAGTCAACGGATTTTTGGCGAATTTACTATTTTAGGAACAATACACAAATTCAACGATCATTTTTAATGCTAAAGATTCGAAGCCGTTTGTCATGACGCACAAAAGATCCCACCGGGCCCTGTATATTCGGACGGAACTCATTCAAAGGCTTTCTACTTCCCCACGGGCGGCTGCCGGGACGTTCCGCCGCAAACCTTGAAAAAAATACTCCATTTTATTTTCATCTCCACAATTGACATTTTTCTATGCCGTGCTTATCATATATAAAGAATGTTTATAAAAGTTAGGGGAACAAACGGCAATGACTAATCTTGAAGGAACGATAACAGAACGCCGCAGGCAGACGAGAAACAGCATATATAAATACTTGTTCTACTCCGAAACCTCTCACTCGAAGCTGGAGATCGCTTCCGATTTATCCCTCAGCCTGCCGACCGTCCATCAGAACCTGGCCGAATTGATGGAGGCCGGCCTTATTCGCCGCGACGGCACCTATCAGTCCACAGGCGGCAGGCGTGCAATGCGCCTGACGATAGCGGAGTACGCCCGATTTGCCGTAGGCGTCTCCATAACGGACAGCGGCCTACATTTTGTGGCTGCAAATCTGCGTATGCAGGAAATCGCTTGCAAAAAAACCGATCGTATTGTGATAAGCGAGATCGACGATGTAGGAAGGCTTCTTGCAAATGAGCTTGAGAGCTTTCTCGACGAATTCGGGCTGAACAGGAAAAGCCTTCTGGGCGTTGGAATCACCCTCCCCGCGGTCATCGACCCGGACGACGAAAATATCCGTCTTGCCCCGACCCTCCACCTGAAGGATATAAGCCTTAAAAAGATCATTCAGTATATAAAGTATCCCGTTTACGTCTCAAACGACGCGACAAGCGCGGGCTACGCCGAGTGGTTTTCCTCCTCCGCTCAGAGTAGCATGGCCTACCTATTTCTGGAGAGTGGCGTCGGTGGAGCGGTACTTCTCAAGGGCGCGCCTTACTTCGGCGTCAACCAACGCAGCGGAGAATTTGGCCATATGTGCGTCGAGCCGAACGGACGCCCATGCAAGTGCGGGAAAAACGGCTGCCTTGAGGCTTACATTTCATCGGCTCGCATCAGCGATGATCTGGGTATCTCCATCGAGGAGTTTTTTGAAGGGCTCAGCAATAAAAAGCCCGAATACGAGGCTCTATGGCAGGACATTTTGAAGCATCTTGCAATCGGCATCAACAACATCCGCATGGCGCTCGACTGCGACGTTGTCATAGGCGGATTAACAGCGAAATACATGGAGCCGTATATGCCGGAAATCAGGCGGCTGGCCGCGGAGCTAAACACCTTTGAACACAGCGCGGACTACATCAAAATATGCCGTCATTCAAAGAATGCCGCGACCCTCGGCGTCGCCCTCCATTTTATTAAAGAGTTTATCGAGAGCATATAAGCCCTGAGGCGGGAGCTTGTTCTGCCGTATTCACTCGCTTTTGCCCTTGCTCTTTCCCCTTCCCTGTGGTAAAATTTCCACATATTTTATAAAGCGAGGAACGGGAAATGTATCGAAAAATGCGGAGATTTAAACAGGAGCTGCCTGCTGAAGAGACGGTAAAAATCTTTGAAGGCGGCTCTTACGGCGTGCTTGCCGTCACGGGCGACGAGGGTTTTCCCTATGCCGTCCCGCTCAGTTACGTATATGCGGATGGAAAACTGTATTTTCACGGTGCGATGCAGGGTCACAAGATGGACGCGATTGCGAATAACGAGAAGGCTTCTTTCTGTGTCGTCGGACAGGACAGAGTCGTCCCCGAAGCCTTTACAACCCTCTTTTCAAGCGCGGTCGCTTTCGGCAAGGCACGCGTTGTCGAAGATGACGCGGAAAAGCTCCAAGCCCTCCGCCTCTTTTCAAAAAAGTACTTTTCCGCCAACGAAGAAATCAAGAATAATGAGGAAATCGACAGAGACTGGAGCCGCGTATGCGTCCTTGCTCTTGATATCGAACATATGACAGGCAAAGCGTCAATGGAGATAATAAACGGAAAATGAAAAACAGGGTGTCATCTTCACAAATGACACCCTATTTATCAGTAATTACTCAGCCAGACTGGTGTAAATTTTTTCGAGGTTCGATTCCATGCGTTCGAGATAGCTCATACCGTCCTCAGCGCTTTCAATAGTATATATCGTCTCGACCTTCGCTCCGACGGCATCGGCCAGAGTCTGCGACACTTCCGGACTTGCCATTTCCTCCGCGAAAATTGTCGTTATGCCGGATTGCCTGCAGTAATCCACTAGCTCGGTGAGCTGGCGCGCGCTCGGTTCGCCCTCGGCGAAAACGTCCTCTACGCTGTTCTGGGACAGACCGAAATCGCGGCAGAGATAGGCAAACGCCGCATGCCCCGTGACGAAAGTCTTTTTTGTGATCGAACCGAACTTTTCGGCGTATTCATTGTAGAGTTTTTCGAGACTTGCCGTATAATCCTCGCAGTTTGTTTCATAGTAGTCCCGGTTCGCCGAGTCGGCCTCTATAAGTGCGTCTTTTATGTTCGCGGCCTCTGTTTCCGCGCATTTTAGGGACAGCCAGATATGCGGGTCATACTGTCCGTGCTCCGAGATTTCATCGGAATCAGTGTTTCCTATCGGAGTTATGCCCTCGGAAGCGTTGACCGTAATGAGCGCCTTGTTCCCCGCCGCCGTTATCGCATTCTCCGCCCAGGACTCCATGCCGAGTCCGTTATATACAAAGATCCGAGCCTCGCTCAGGCCGACCATATCCTGCGCCTTAGGCTCAAAATCGTGTGGCTCCGTCCCGTCAGGTATTATTGTCGAAACCTGCACCTTGTCTCCGCCGACGGCTTCGGCAAATTCCCGCAGCGCGTTGAAGGTGACCGTAACCTTTATTTTTCCCGACGCCTCCCCTGCGGTCTGGCGGCTGCCACAAGCGGCAAAGCTCAGCAGCATTAAAAGGCACAGCGTAACAACCGCTGCTTTTTTTGATAACATTCTGATACCTCCGAATTTTCTACTTGCAAATGATTCGCATTTGCGTATAATAAATGATAGCTCCTGTGCCGCGGACTTGTCAAGCGAAATTTGAAAATCTTAGAAATGAATACGGTGAAATCTATGATAAAAGCGGAAAACCTCAGTTTTTCCTACAGCGTCTCAGGCCCCTTTGTTCTTAACGAACTGAATCTTGAAATTAAAGACGGCGAGTATGTCTCAATAGTTGGAGACAACGGCTGCGGCAAATCGACTCTTTTGAAGCTTATTCTGAGGTTTATTAGGCCGACAAGGGGCCGCATCATATCTGACTTTAAAAGAATCGGCTATGTCCCACAAAAAAGCGACGCGGTGAGCTCGGGTTTCCCGATAACAGTGTTTGAAATGCTGAATTCCTATAGAAAGCTGCTAAAAATCCGGGACAGCGCCGTTGTCTCAGATAGTCTGCGTCAGGTAGGACTTTCCGAACATTCAAGGTCGCTCATGGGTAACCTCTCTGGCGGACAGGCGCAGAAGGCGCTCATAGCGCGCGCACTGATGGGGAACCCTGATCTTCTTCTTCTCGACGAGCCCTCCGCGGGAATAGACATAGACAGTCAGCGTGATATCTACTCGTTTCTCAAAAAGCTTAATACCGAGCAGGGCATAACAATCGTTTCCGTCGAGCACAATCTGGACGCTGCGATTTCGAACTCGACGGTAATTTTTCATCTTAACGGAGGAAGCGGCCATTTCTGCACGCCGGAAAAATACTCCGAGGAGTATCTTGGAAAGGACGGCCGCAATGCTTAGCTACGATTTCATGCAAAACGCTTTTTTCGTCTCTTTGTTCATATCTGTCCTATGCCCGAGCATCGGAGTTTTCCTTGTTCTTCGGCGCTACTCGATGATCGGAGACACGCTTGCCCACTCTTCCCTTGCCGGCATCACCATCGGCCTTGTGTGCAACCAGAGCCCCGTGCTCGGAGCGTTTGTCTTCACATCCTTATGCGGCGCACTCATCGAGTTTCTGCGCAGGTATTTCAAAAAATACACCGACCTTATACTGACGGTCGTTCTGGCGCTCAGCGTCGGTACGGCGATAACCATTATAAGCTCCGGAAAACTCCGCGCAAACGCCGATTCCTTCATGTTCGGCAGTATCCTGACGGTTACGAAGACCGATATGATAATGGTCGCGGTCCTCAGCGTCATTTCGGTTCTCACACTCGTGTTTCTCTATCATCAGATGGTCTACATCGCCTATGACGAGGAGGCGGCAAAGGTTGCCGGTGTCAGAACAGGACTCATCAACTACGTCTTTTTCGTGCTCGTTGCCTCCGCTATATCCGTTTCCATCAGGATAGTCGGCGTACTCGTGCTGAGCTCAATGATCGCTCTGCCCGTAGCAACAGCCCTGCAACTGGAAAAGGGCTTCAAAACGACTCTGATATTTTCCATAGTTTTTAGCGTCATCGATATTATTTCGGGACTTATTATTTCATATTATCTGAACGTTGCGCCCGGCGGCTTTACAGCGCTTGTTTCTGTTTTTGTACTAATTTTGGTAATGGCGGGAAAAAAGTTATATCACGGCTCGAAGTCCATGTCGAAAAACCGATAGCAGGACACACTGCCGATAATTGCAGGAGGTGAATTCATGTGAATGAAAATGAGACGGCATGGCCCGCTGGAATTAAAAAAACCCGGCATAGGAAATGCATTTTCGGGGTTTTAGAGCAGGCGGAGACTCCCTTGAGCGCATCCGCGATTTTTGATAAGGCGCGAAGCGTGGACGAATCTGTCTGGCTTTCCACCGTCTATAGAATACTCGACTATTTCGTGAGCGAGGGACTGGCCGTGAAAACCTCCGTAATGGACAGCGGCACGGCTTTATACGAAATGAACCGCAGCAGGCACAGTCATTACGCGGTCTGCGTGAACTGCCACAAAATAATCGGGCTTATGAACTGTCCTATGGAAAAGTTCATACCGGAAATTGCCGAGAGCGGCTTTCACGTTCTCGGTCACCGGATCGAGATGTTCGGCTACTGCAGCGACTGTGACAAGAAGCTGTCGGGAAACCACTGATAAATCGGTTTGCACGTACAAAGGGACGCCATTCAGTGATGAATGACGCCCCTTTTTTGTATTAGCCTTGGGCTTACGCTCTGGATTTCCCTGCTTTTGCCGAGCCTATCAGGTAGGCTGCGAATCCAGCGGCTGTCAGAACCGCCCCCGCCAGCCAGTATACCGTACAATATATGGAGGTCGTACCGTAGATGTCCAGAACTCCCTTCACGCAGCTTCCGGCTGCTAGGGTCGCTATTCCCGAATTATACAGGTTTCTAGCCAGCTTTTGCGGACACGGAACATTTGGAAACAGGCCAAAACCTGCGTAAGGCAGGACACCTCCGGCAAACGGGAACAGGAAAAGATATACCATATAGCCCGAATATACTCCGTGGCTGAAATACTCGTAAACAGCGCTGAACAGGCCGCAGAACAGCGATATGCAGAGAAAAATAAGCGAGTATCTTCTCATTAGCTTTTTATCGTGACTAATACGCGATGCAGACAATGTCGCTCACACTCCTTTCGGTAATCTTTTTGCCATTGGTCGTGGGATTATTAATTATCGAACCGTTAAACACCATTGTGGACGAGCCCCCGCCGTCGAGGTTATAGGCGGTCGTGACACCTAGATTCCGCATAAATTCCGCAAGCTGTGACAGAGAGAGTCCCTCCGACTCGCTGGTCCGCCCGTCGGATACCACGAGAATATAATGAAGGTCCGAGATCTGCCCGATCGCGGTACGCGGATTGCTAACTCTGGCTTTATCGACTTCCTCAGCGGTGCTGACGGATACTTCCCCGTTTTCAATTAACCCGGGGCCGAAGGAAAGCACCTGCACCGCGCCGTCTTCCAGAAGTTCTTCTGCGGAAATGGAGCCTTCGGTCACGATTCCGAACGAACCGTCTTCGTAAATAACCAAATCCTCCTGAGCGAAGTCTGCTACCGTATCCCTGTATATTTTGCCGTTGCGGATTACATAGCCACTGTTCTGTGCGCCGTAGTAATCTCCGTTTATTGCCAGAATCGCCCCGCTTTCCTCTGCAATCAATGAGGTTTTCTCCGTAATGTTTTTCCCGAAGGTGCCCTCGGCAAAGGCAGTTTTCAGATATGAAGCATCCGAAAGCGTGATGTCAGCAACGTAAATATTCGTGTCATATTCACGGTAAGTCGTTATGGTTATGCTGATGTTCCCGTCGCTGTACGTGCTTGCTGAAACGGAAACGGCGTCCGAATTCGTATAACCTTCCGTGTCAGATGACAACTGCGCCGTGGAATTGCCGTCCGTGCCTGAGTTCGTCTCCGGTTCAACAATATAGGCTCTGGGTATAACAAAGGCGTCCAGCAGGACAAAAGCGGTAAACAGGATGAGAACGGACGGGTAGAGTTTTGTCCAGAGTGTTGATTTTTTTGCTCTTTTCATTTTGAGCCTCCGTCAGTTCGTCTCGGCAATGTGCTGAGAATCGGTATTTTCAGGCTTCTTTGCAAAAATAAAGAATCTCTGCACAAGCCAGCTCACCGCAAAAAATACCACCTCGGTTATGATTTTCGCCGCGTATTCGTTCATGCCCAGATCGATGACCAGAACGCTCAAAAGCACCGTGTTTGCCGCCAGTATGCATGCGGCAAGCGTAAAATACTGCACCGCGGTTTTTGCGGCGTTGTCCCTGCTTTTAAAAACAAAGCGTCTGTTGATCGTATAGTTTACGGAGGAACTGACTATTCTCGCGGTGATGTTTGAAAGCGGTATGCCCACCACTCCACCCAGTCCTGCCGTCACAGCGGCCAAGATGCTGTAGAGCCCGTAATCGACCGCAAAGCCTGTCAGCGAAGACGCGGCAAATTTTGCAATTTCTCGGTAAATTATGAAGGAATCCCTAAAGGTCGAGAAATGTGAACCCTCGTTATTGTCAAAATAGATCGTAGAGATTTCGATTTCCTTGATGGGAATCCCGCTCCTCGCGCATTTGAGCAGGACATTCATTTCGTATTCGTACCTGTCTCCGCTAACCTTCAGCATGAAGGGGATCAATGATGTGCGGAAGGCACGCAGCCCCGTCTGAGTATCGCTGACATCAAGTCCGGTGACCGTACGGTATACAAAGCGTGTCACCGAGTTCCCGAAATAGCTGCGCTTCGGTACGCCGGCATAAAAGCGGCGGCAGCCCAGAACTAGGCTTTCACCGTCTACCGCCACGGCTTCGGTCACCCTGACGGCATCTGCGGCGCTGTGCTGACCGTCCGCGTCCAGCGTTACGATGACAGCGTCTTCAGGGCAGTGCTTTTGTATATATGAAAGTCCGGTTTTTAGGGCTTCACCCTTACCCTTATTTGTTTCATGTATCAGAACCTCTGCAAAACGCCTTGCAGCCGAAAATATGTGCCGGTAGCTTTCACCGCTTCCGTCATCTACGACAATTACGCGGAAATGCGCGTCTGTGAGCTGTACTACAAGATTGAGGAGTCTGTCCTCGGGCTCATATGCGGGAATAAGCGCAATCCTAGTCTGTCCCTCAAGCATTTAATGACCCTCCCGTCTATGGGAAACAGTTTTGTATGGCCTATGAGCCTATTAAAATTTCAAAACCTTAATTAAGCCTAAAAACAGGCACATATGAAACGAAATCTCATAAAAAAGCTCCGGACTTTTCATGTCCGGAATAATCCGAGGTAAAGTTTGCGCTGTTCGAAAGACAGATTCCTCAAGACCTCGACAGACAAAGGCTCAAACAGAGAAATGCTCCGAATATAAATGAAGTAAAATAATTGCTGTTTCCCGACGCGCGTTATGTGACATAAAAAACGCCGCCGGGCAATTATACTATTTAGTATAACCGGGCCCGGCGAACGCTTCCGAAGCGGATTTGCCTTTCCTCCGCCAATCGGATTTCATTGCTCTTTCACACCCCGCAAAGGTGCAGTGCAAGCCAGGCGACACCGGCTGCTGCCGCACCCGCCGCGACGAAAACAGGCGCGGGGAGCTTTGACATGAAACTGTTTATTGTTTTGCTTTTTTTTGCCGGTTTGTTTCTTCCCGTGACATATGCATTCGCCACTCGCCGGGCCTCTTTCAGAACCGTCTCGCTGCTTGCACCTCTGCTCCTCAAAACGTCCTCGCGTATCACGAATATTGCCTCCTCAAAATACTTATCCGGCGATTTTACTACGATAACTCTGTGCGAAACACCCTTTACCACGTCAAATCCCCCTTGCGGCTCCATATGTTCCCAGTTTAACCGCAGAAGAGAACGATTATTCAGCTTTTGTACCCCCGATTCATCGAAAATACCTCTTTTCTTTTTTGAGCGCCTTTCCGCGTTCATAGCTCATGTCCTCTCGTCGACCCGCACGGCAAGCACCGTCATGTCGTCCTCGCAGCCGAACTGCCGAACTGCCGCCCGCAGGGTTTCTTTTGCGAGAGTCTTCGTATCCACACCGTCAGACGCGATAAGCATCTCGCGCAGCCACGCATCGCTCTGTTCGACCAGCACGCCGTCAGACGCGATAAGGGCGACGTTCCCGGGCTTGAGCCTCATACGGATTATATCCGGTGCGCTGCCATCTCCGGCGCAGATGCCGGCCGCCAGGCTCTCACAGCGGACGCGTCTGATCGCTTTCCCGTTTTTGACAAATGAGGGTGCCGCTCCGTATTTGTAGAAGCAGGTTTCACCCGTAAAAAGGTCCACACACATGAGATCGATCGTCGAATATCCCCATTCCTCGCCGTTCTTGAGGAGCAGGACAGAGTTTAGAATCTTCATTGCTACGGCTGGGTCAACCCCTGCCCGCAGGAAGGCTTCGAGGGTCCGGACGGCATTAATGCTCTCCTTTGCCGCATCCTCTCCGCTGCCCATCCCGTCGGCGAGAATGACGCAGAGTATGCCCTGGTCCGTTTTGAAATAGGTTCCCCGGTCTCCGCTGACCGGCTCGCCCTTTTTCTTCATTCCGGCGATACCGACGCTCGCGACCAGCGGTTCCGCCTCATATACAACAAGTCTCCTGTCTGTTATCTCATCGTCCGTCGGCGGTTTGCAGAGTCTGACTCCGAGGACTCCCGAAAGTATTTCGAGATAATTGCCCTGCCGGAGCAGCGGCCCCAGATGCCCGCTTTCGATTATAGCGCGCAGGCGACCCCTGTTGTCTCGAAAGACGGATACATCCGCTTCGATGTCCATCGCCCGCAGGAACCTCTTGAGCCTTCGTTCCGCGAGCGGGTCCGCGCCTTTCGCGTAATTTAGCTCCTTGGCAACACCCTCCATGATATCCGCAAGCTCTTTGTACTGTCCGTATGCCGCCACGCGGTTTTCATTGAGCCGGCTCCGGAACTGCCGCCTGTACATCAGTCCGCGAAGCTCTGCGTTTACGGCCGATATAAAGGTATAGTGCGATAGACATTTGTCCGTGAAGCGCTCGGCCAGATCCTCCTTGACGAGCTTGCCCCTCCGCAGCATCGGGCCCGTCGCGTCGTTCATGATGGAAAGCGTGTCCATGAAATTTTTCTGCCAGCAGTCGTCCTTGTTCTTGCAGTTTACGCATACGGCACCCGCCGCTCTGTCAAATACGGTTGCAATATCGTTGTCGTTCTCCGTGCCCGTGAGGTTCTTGAATACGGTCCCGTAAAGCTCTCTGAAGGCCGTGCTTATTCTCTCAGCCCGGCTCGCGGCATATCGGCGCAGTCCCGATTCTCCGGTTCCCGGAACGGGAAGCTGGGCAATTCCGCCTACATATTCCAGCAGTGATTCCGGCAGGAGTGCAAAGATAACGGTCGCTGCGAAAACCTCGTACATTAGCTCCACCCTGAGCGCTCCGCCCCAGGTCCAGAGTACCGCTACGGTGTTTGCTATTATGTAGCTGACAAGAAACATCAGCCTTCCGTGCTTTGAAAAGGTACCGCCTATAAGTCCTGCAAAGGCGTAAGCCATAGAGAAGAACACGGCCCCTCCTGATGCCATGTCCATCGCCAGACCGAGCGACGTTCCCGCTGCGCAGCCGGGCAGCATTCCGCCCTTGAAGGCCGCCGTTAGGACTACGATCAACGCCAGAAATCTTCCGACCGAGATCACGTTAAGGATCGTGACCTGCGTCAGCGACATCAGCAGGCAGGAAAGGAGGATCAGCAGGCTCACAGCCTGTCTGCGTTCCGTTGCCTCGCTGCCCGTTTTCTGAGGCGTCAGCGCAATTGAGAAGAAATAGGTGCTCGCTCCGGCCAGAACGACCTCTGAAAACACGCTGACCGCGCTCGGGAAGCTGTCAAGGAATTCGTAGGTATTTAAAAATGACGTCGCCGCGGTTATAACCGAAACAGCCGCCGGCATAAACCACGCCTTTTTTATGACCCTCGTATCCCTGAATATAAACGCCACAGTGAAAACCAGCGTAACTGTTGCAACATATTTAATACCCCAATCGAAGCCTCCCAGTAGAATGTAGCTGATGCAGGACCCGATAAGGCAACAAACTCCGGACCAGTCCGCCTGTGCCCTTCCTACGATGCCTATGCCGAAAGGAGCAAGATTCGTCATGATTATCGAACCCGACATAGCAAAGCCGAGTACGAAATTCAGTACATACGCCCCTATGCTTTTGATAAGCGGCTCGTCCCTGAGCCGCAGCAGCCCGACTATTGCAGACCTCCTTCTAACGATTTTTTCTTTGACTGCCATTTATATCCCTCCGTTCTTAGTTGTTGACATAATTATATTTATGTCTACCTAAAAACCGAGTCACAACGCGCTGCTGAAATCTACTTTATTTGCGGAGGAAATAGCCGGAAATGGCAAAAAAATTTGGCGGCCGAGAGTTTTCACTTCCGGCTGCCAGAGTTTTTTCAGTTTAATAAAATCAGGCTTGCACGTTTGAATTGCCCGAAACCAGGCTTTCGCCGAGCTTATAGACGTCGCCTGCGCCTACCGTCAGAATTATATCGCCGGGCGAAGCGGTTTCCTCAAGGCTTCTTTGAATCTCGTCGAAGGACGCGAAATACTTTGCTCCGGAAATATCACCCGCAAGATCGGCGGAAGATATCCCGAGCGTGTTTTTCTCACGCGCCGCGTATATTTCCGCAAGATAGGTAAGGTCCGGGCGGCGGAGCTGCTCAACAAAATCGCCGAACAGCGCCTTGGTTCTCGAATAGGTATGCGGCTGGAATACGATGATCGTACGCTTGTATCCCAAGGGCTCAACTGCGTCAAGCAGAGCTTTCAGCTCGCCCGGATGGTGGGCATAATCGTCATAGACATCGGCACCGTTGTACTTCCCCTTGAACTCGAAGCGCCGCCCGGCTCCGGTAAAGCCGGCCAGCCCATAGGTCACGGCTGTCGGATCGATGCCGAGACAAATCGCGGCAGCGGCGGCCGCAAGCGCGTTTTTGACATTGTGCAGACCGGGTACGCGGAGGCTCACATGGGTAAAAAGCTCTCCCTTCCAAATAATATCGAACTGCGTTTCCGCGCCTTTTCGCGCAATATTTTCCGCATAAACGTCCGCTTTATCGGTGAGCCCAAAGGTGACAAGGCTGCGTTCCAGAGGCTTGAGAGCATCCATTGTATTTTTGTCATCCATATTCGCGACAATGTAGCCGTTTTCCGGCACCAAAGAGGCAAACTTTCGGAAAGACGCCTTTACATCCTCAAGATCCTTGAAAAAGTCCAGCTGATCGGCTTCAATATTGAGTATTACGGCGATAGTCGGGGAAAAAGCAAGAAAGGAATTATAATACTCGCAGGATTCCATGACAATCGTGTCACCCTTGCCGACCCTGTGTCCCGCGTGAAGCAGAGGAAGCGTTCCGCCGATCATAACGGTCGGGTCCTTCTGCGCCGCCATCAGAATATGAGTTGACATCGAGGTCGTCGTGGTCTTGCCATGTGTACCGGCAATACAGAGGGCGTTTTTATAATCGCGCATGATTGCTCCCCAGGCCTGAGTACGCTCAAAAACGGGTATGCCCTTCTCATGGGCGGCAACTATCTCAGGGTTATCGTCATGAACGGCCGCTGTGCGTACTACGAAGTCAACCCCCTGCTCAATGTTTCCGGCCGCATGCCCTATGTGGACCGTTATGCCCAGCGAGCGAAGATGAGCTGTATTCTCGCTCTCGTTCATGTCGGAGCCGCCGACTTTAAGCCCCATTCCGCACAGCACCTCGGCCAGAGGGGACATTGATACTCCGCCGACGCCTATTAGATGTCCCTTTTTTCCGGGAACCAGATATTTTTCAAAGCCTGTCATAAGTCGATAATCCTTTCGATAAGGATTTGACGATAATTCATACGCCAAATCAGGCGCAATAAAAGCGCTTTTGAAGCTTCCGCCCTATCCATTCGCGTTTTGATATTGTTTGGTAACTAAATCGGTATTATAATACAAGTGAAGATTCAATACAAGTAAAAACTATATCCGATTTTCGCCTAAATAAACAACAATTATTCCGAAGGAGCCGTAAAGCCTTTGAACAGTGCCAAAGTCCCGAAATATGTAAAAAGCGTAATGGAAGCTCTCGCGCGCCGCGGCTTTGAAAGCTACATGGTCGGCGGCTGCGTGAGGGACCTTGTCATGGGGCGACGCCCAAACGACTGGGATGTCTGCACCTCCGCGCTGCCCGAAGACGTAATGTCAATTTTTAATAGTTTCCGCCCAACCGGGCTGAAGCACGGCACGGTAACGGTCTTTTCTCACGGCTCGCCTGTGGAAGTGACGACCTTCCGCTCAGACGGGGAATACAGGGACCACCGCCGCCCCGAAAGCGTCCGCTTCGTCGGCGATCTGCAAAGCGATCTAGAGCGGCGCGACTTCACGGTCAACGCCATGGCCCTGCCGCTCTCGGGCGAGATTTGCGACTGCTTCGGCGGAATGAGCGACATTGAAAAACGGCTGATACGCTGCGTCGGGGACGCGGAAAAGCGTTTTGAGGAGGACGCTCTTCGGATGCTCCGCGCCTTCCGCTTTTCGGCGGTGCTTGGCTTTGAGATCGAACCCGGCACTCTTACGGCGGTTGGGAAAAGAGCTTATCTTTCGGATACTCTCGCAAAGGAAAGGATAATGGCTGAGCTTGAAAAAACGCTGCTCTCCGATTCGCCACAGGTGATTTCCGACATGATAGATTTTGGGCTGCTGTGCGGGTTAGTAAATACAAATTCTCCGGATATGGATTTGACGGCGCTTAAAAAACTGCCGAAAAACCGCACCCTTCGCTGGGCGGGAATATGTGCTCTGCTCGAAAAAAGCGGTGCGATCGAACGTCCTGAAAAGCTCCTGAGGTCGCTGAGGCTTGATACGGCGACAATCCGGAGCGTCTCAAAAGGCTGCGCCTCGGCTTTTTCAGGCCCGCCGAAGTACGCGGTTTCGTGGAAAAAGCTCATTGCTGCACATGGAACGGAAACTGCAAAATGTGCGGCATCCGCCGCCGATATGCTTTACGGTGCGGGACATCTGAAGCTCCTGCGCTCCGTTCTCCGCAGCGGCGATTGCTTCTCTCTCCACTCGCTTGCGGTTTCCGGTAACGAGCTTATTGATCTCGGCTTTGTAGGAACGGAGATTGGAAAAACGCTGTCCTATCTGCTTGACTATGTAATCGAGCATCCCAGTGAGAATGAAAAGGAGCGGCTTCTCTTGCTTGCAAGGGAAAGGCGAGCCTAAATCTGCCCGACCCTCCATTATATGAATCATTTCTGAAAAATGTGAATACCAGATTGGCAAAGTGCGCCTCGCGGCAGGGGGAATCCCCTGACGCGAGGAGCACAG
>JAYFQM010000082.1:0-21799 GCA_034927185.1 Oscillospiraceae bacterium
GGCCTGCCGGTTATCTGCACGGATTCCGGCGGCATTACAGACTTTACTTCGCACCTTGAAAACGCATATGTATGCAGATACCATGACTCTGAAAGCCTTGTACTGGGTATATCTGAAATGCTTGATAACCACGAGCTTAGAAACAGACTCAGAAAGGGCGGACTGAAAACCGCGGCACTTCGTAGCTGGGATTCAATTAACAATGAGCTTATCTCTCAATATGAATTGGTTCTTGAAAAATTAGTCCGGCAGAAAAGGCTTGCCGGCTGACAATTCACCAACTGAAAGGAATTTAAAATGAAAATAGCAATAGCCGGAACAGGTTATGTGGGGCTGGTCACCGGTGTATGCCTTGCTTCTGTCGGACATACGGTAGTCTGTGTTGATTCGGACAAAAATAAAATCACAGCCCTTAATAACGGAAAACCTCCGATGTATGAGACCGGAGTTGAAGAGTATATGGCAAGCTGCAAAGGCAGACTCGAATATACCTGCAATTACGAAGCTGCATATCGAGACGCTCAGGTAATTTTCATATGCGTAGGTACTCCGGAGCATGGTGACGGATATGCAAATTTAAAATATGTATATGAAGTGGCTGAGCAAATAGCAGAGACCGTAGCTACCGACTGCGTTGTTATAGTAAAATCGACGGTGCCAATAGGTACTAACGACAAGCTGGAAAAACTATTTCATTCCGATACAAGCCATCCCGTAAGTATCCAGGTGGCTTCAAATCCTGAGTTCTTATCCCAAGGAACAGCCATACATGATATGCTACATGGCGCTCGCATTGTCGTTGGCGTTGAAAATGAGTACTGTGAAAATGTTCTTCGTCAGGTTTATACCGGCTTCGATTCACCGATCATCGTTACCGACAGGCGTTCTGCCGAAATGATAAAATATGCCTCAAACAATTTCCTCGCGTTGAAAATATCCTTTATAAATGAGATAGCAAATCTATGCGAAATAGTGGATGCCGACATTGATACCGTATCGTACGTTATGGGGCTCGATAGCCGCATCGGTGATAAATTCCTGCGTTCAGGGATAGGCTACGGCGGGTCCTGCTTTCCCAAGGATACCAAAGCCCTGCATTGGCTTGCAAAGTACCATGATTACGAAATCAAAACGGTTAAAGCCGCAATAGAGGTAAATGAAAATCAAAAACTAAAGTTAATAAAGAAGGCAAGAAAATATTATAAAAGCCTAGAAGGCCTAACCATAGCTGTTCTAGGTCTGACTTTCAAGCCAGAAACGGACGATTTGCGTGATGCTCCGTCACTCCAAAACATACCTATTATGCTCGATGACGGAGCCAAAGTTAACGTTTGGGATCCAGCTGGCTGTGAAAACCTTAAAAAACTGTATCCAACCGAAGTGAATTATTGCGGCTCTATCGAGCAAGCGATTGCCGGGTCAGATGTCTGCTTCATTCTTACCGAATGGAAGGATATCCGTGAATTCGACCTACGGAAATACGCTGACCTTATGAAACGCGCGGTCGTTATTGATGGAAGAAACTGCTATAGTCCAAAAAACGCCTGCGGTGCCGGAATAATCTATGACTCTATCGGAAGAAAGGCCATCGTATAATCCAGCAAAGAACCCATTAGGAAGCACTTATGCAAGATAAAGCTCAAAAATATTATTTCTCCATTTATCAAGGTACATTGCATTTTTTATAACAATTTTACTACATAGAAACCTTCCTTTATTTTATGGATACCAGAGCAGCCCTCTTTTTTGTAGAAAGAGGGCTGCTCATTTAAAATCTATTGCCATATTGGGAGTGTAGCTGATATATACATAATCTTAGGTTAGTCCCATAGACCTGATTCCATAGACTAGTAAACATCTTCAATTTCATCTTTCTTAAGATGCAATCAGATGCTTCACTCGTCGGAAAAGCGGGGATAAGTGGGTAATAAGCCGCCTTAAACCGGAAACTGTAACACTACTTACAAATTGCCCACAAATAACACAAGTCCGCAAACCCTTGTAATTCCTAAGGATTTACGGACTTTTTGTGGCAGGGGCAGAAGGGATCGAACCCTCGGCCTACGGTTTTGGAGGTCTACACGTTTGTACCCGCAAGCGCTTGATAACAGGGCGCAACTCATTCATGTTTTTCGGTTAAAGATGTATCAAGATGTTTGGCAATCAAATGCAAATTTCTATGCATATGCTCTATCATACCCACTCTCCTTTTTTCGACGCAGTCCATATAACGTGGAGTTTTTAATGACCACTTACTAACATATAAACTATGATAGTTGCAAATGGTCTATCACAAAGTGGATTTATGCTGAGTCCAACGCGGTTGTTGGAAATATCAAACCGCCCGCACGGAAGAAAAAGCTCGAGGTATTAACGTTGAATAGGGCATGCTAAGATGCTTCCGGGAAATTAAATCCGAAGCTACAGAAAAAGGTAATATAGTAAAAATACTATGTATGAATTTGTGCGTTTCATACAATTTGTCATAAAAGCTGAAAAACCATTGACTTATAATGCAGACTTGTGATATTTTTTCTATAGAATTGGTGTGTAACTGTTAAGCAGGCATTAACCGGAGTATTCCGTGTTAATGCCTTTATTTATTGTAATACAAATATAAAATGTAAATCAGGGTGATGGTAATATGAAATGCTTTCATATCCTGCGGGTTATTAACAATAACGTAATTCTTGTCCAAGAGCAGGGCAAGGAAACAGAAACTGTTTTGATCGGCAAAGGTTTAGGCTTCTCAAGAAAACCGGATATGGAGGTTCAGCTTGACGAGAAACAGATAGAAAAAAGCTTTTTATCATACGACAATAAAAACAAAAGTGAGTATCTAAGCTTAATTGAGCAGCTTGACAACCGAGTCGTTGAAGTTTGTTCAGAGATAATAATAATTGCAGAAAAATCTATCGGTAAATTAAGTCAGAGGCTTAATATAGTACTTACCGACCATATAGGCTTCGCTATAGAAAGACTGAAAAACGGTCTTGAAATACAAAATCCTTTTATTTCCGAAATAAAGATTTTGTACCCGAAGGAGTATCAGATAGGTCTTATTGCCAAAAAAATGATTAAGGAACAGGTTGGCGTCGACATCAACGAGGATGAGGTAGGATTTATCGCCCTTCATCTAAACGCGGCCCGTAAAAACAAGGAAGCAAAGGAAACACTCAAGGAAACAATCGCAATAAGAAAAATGGTCAGCGTTATTGAAGAGGGGCTGGGTGTAGTTATAAATAGCGGCCTTGATTATACAAGACTCCTAAATCATTTGAGAGGTGGCATCAAAAGAACACAGAACGGCGGTGAATCTATAAATCCTCTTATTGAAGCTGTGCAAAGGGATTTAAAAGACTGTTACTCAATAGCGTACAAGGTCGGAGAAATTGCAAAAGAGGCGCTTGGCGTTGAATTTCCCGAAGGAGAACTGGGATACCTTGCCATACATATAGACAGACTGAAACGATCGGTTCAGCGTTAGCCTTCATAAATAAAAATCACTTGGAAAACCATATATTTAAAGCGTGTTACTGTTAAGTCAGGCATGAGCTAAATGGACAATCTTAGCTCATGCCTTTATTTTTTGAAATAGCATCGTGGTATATTATATAAATTTAGCTTCAGTGCTTAGAGAGCAGCGACGCAGCCTGTCTTATGTTCTTTTGCTGGCAGCTTGAAGCCGGATTTATATTTTAAATATATTTTATAAGGGAGGAAATTATATGAAAAAACTTTTCGGAGCGCTTCAGAAGATTGGAAAATCTCTCATGCTTCCTATTGCAGCACTGCCTGTAGCGGCGCTGCTTATGAGGCTAGGGTCTGCCGACCTGCTGAACATTGCCTGCGTCGCAAAGGCAGGTTCAGCAATTTTCGACAATCTGCCGCTTATCTTTGCCATTGGTATTGCAATCGGTATATCGTTTGACGGCGCGGGCGCCGCAGCACTAGCCGGTGCAATCGGCTACCTTACAATGAGCGCAGCTTACACGGCTATCAATCCCGATATCAATATGGGCGTGCTTTCGGGTATCATATCAGGATATCTCGCGGGCAAGCTTTATAACAGGTTCCACGATATCAAGGTGCCGCAGGTACTGGGCTTTTTCGGCGGAAAGAGATTCGTGCCGATTATTACCGGGGTAAGCTGCCTTATACTCGCTGTAGTATTCGGATACGTATGGCCTCCTATACAGGCCGGAATTAGCGCTTTCGGAAACTGGCTCACCCAAATCGGCGCCGTCGGAACCGGTATTTACGGTACCTGCAACGTACTTCTGCTTCCGTTCGGTCTGCATCACGTTCTTAACAGTCTTGTTTGGTTTGTATTCGGCGACTTTAAAAACGCTGCCGGAGAAATCATATCAGGCGACCTGTATCGCTTCTTCGCGGGAGATCCCAATGCCGGTAACTTCATGGCCGGCGCCTACCCCATCTTTATGTTCGGTATGCCTGCCGTCGCGCTCGCTATGTACAAATGCGCAAAAAAGGAAAACCGTGCAAAAGTCGGAGGCGGTCTTTTCAGCGCGGCCCTTGTCTTTGCAGTAACGGGCATCGGCGAGCCGTTGCTGTTCAGCTTCTGCTTTGTTGCTCCCGCTCTTTCCGCCGTACACGCAGTACTTCAGGGTTCAGCATACGCTGTATGCTCGTTGCTTGGAATAAAACACGGTTTCGGATTTTCAGCCGGTCTTATAGACTATCTGCTTAATTACGGCCTCTCAACAAACGGATGGATGATAATTCCTGTCGGCATAGTCTATTTCCTGCTCTATTATTTTATATTTACTTTTATGATAAAGAAATTCAATTTCATGACTCCGGGACGCGAAGACTTTGATCCAGATAACGAAATTGCAGTTTTTGATATTCCTGAAGATGAAAAGGCCTTAAAGTTTATTGAGTTCCTTGGAGGCAGAAATAATTTTAAGAGTGTTGAAGCCTGCATAACCAGACTGCGTCTGACTGTAGCGGATGACAGTCTTGTCAATGAAAAGGGGCTCAAATCTCTGGGAGCCGCAGGGGTGCTCCATGTCAAGAACAACATACAGGTGGTAGTCGGCACTCAGGCAGAAAGCATTGCTGAAACAATAAATAGAGAGCTGAAAAAAGCTCCTCAGAAAGCATAAGGAGAATTAATAGAATGTCCGCAGGGAAGTATATTTCAAACATTAAGGAATTGATTGATACAGTAGAGAAGACTCAGTACGAAGGCATTCGCGAAGCTGCGAAGATGTTTGCCGAAGCCGTGAAGAACGACCATATAATACATGTTTTTGGAACCGGGCATTCTCACATGATAGGGATTGAGATGTTTGTTCGGGCAGGAGGGCTTGCAAATGTTAATGCTATGCTGGATGACAGCATTACCACAGCTTCCGGCGCAAGACGTGGAGGAAAGATAGAAAAGCTTGAAGGGCTTGCGGAGATTATTTGGGATCAATACAGGATTGAAAAGGATGATATTATACTTATTATCTCAAATTCCGGACGCAACAGCGTTCCGGTCGAAATGGCTATGAAAGCCAAAAAGGAAGGTCTGAAGGTTATAGCAATTACCTCGCTGGGTCATTCCAAAAGCTGTACTTCAAGGCATTCCAGCGGGAAAAAGCTTTATGAGCTTGCCGACCTTGTGCTTGATAACTGCGTTCCTGCAGGAGACAGCCTTGTTTCATTTAATAGCGTTAAATCCGGTCCCGGCTCAACTATCGCAGGCTGTCTCATAGTAGACAGCATATTGGCGGAAACCCTCTCGATTCTTTCGGAGGAGGGAGTTCCTCTTCCCGTTTTCGGAAGCCAGAACGTCGATGGATTTGACAACGACGCGCTTTACGCAAAATATCAAAGCAGAATAAGACATATGTAACTTTACTGTGGGTATCGGCGTACGAACCCCTCCTCGCCGATACCCGCCGGTCACTTAAAATGCGGATTTAAAGGAGATTGTAATGAACAACAAGCCAATACTCTTTAAAAATATAAAAATAATTATGGAAAATAAAGTCCTTAACGGCTATTGCCTTACGGTAAATAACGGAGTTATCGAGCAAATTGCAGAGGAAGGATTCAAGGATAATAGCTGCTATACTGTTATTGACGGTCAAGGCAAGTATTTATCCCCGGGATTTATTGACATACATAATCACGGAAATTCGGGCTTTGACACTATGGACGCAACACCGGAAGCGCTTGAGGAAATGTCCCGATTTCATTTGAAAAACGGTGTAACTGGTTTTTTGGCTACTACTATGACCGGTTCGCATAAGAATACGGTTGCCGCAATTAACAATGCGGTAAGCTACATGAGCAAAAACATCAATGTGGGTGCAAGGCTATTGGGTATGTATCTTGAAGGGCCTTATTTTAACATGAGTAAAAAAGGCGCTCAGCCTCCTGAATATATAAAAAACACAGACGTTGCTGAGTTGCGGGAATATATAGAGCTTGGCCGTGGGTGTATAAAGGTCGTCGCTTTGGCCCCTGAGCTAGAAAACGCAAAGGAGGCTATAGGCCTTTTGAGAATGAGCGGGATTACCGTGTCCGCCGGTCACAGCGACGCCACCTATGAGGAAACTGTAAAGGGAATAAACATGGGAATTACTGAAGCGACGCATTTGTACAACGGTATGCGCGCCTTCAGTCATAGAGAATCCGGTATCATCGGCGCATGCCTTCTCGACGAAAGGGTTTATTGCGAAATGATATGCGACGGAATACACGTCAGTCCTTCAAGCATGCAGATTGCTGTAAAGATGAAAGGACGCGACAAGCTTGTCCTTATTTCAGATGCAATGAGAGCGGCGGGATTGAAGGACGGTGAATATGATTTGGGAGGACAGACGGTGACGGTTAAGGGCAGCGAAGCAAGACTCGCGGATGGAACGCTTGCCGGCTCAACGCTTACATTGGATAAAGCGGTTAGAAACATGGTCAGGCTTGCGAAAGTGCCGCTTTGTGATGCAGTTAAGATGGCAAGTCTGAATCCTGCAAAGAGTGCCGGACTAGCCGACAGAAAAGGCAGCATTGCGGTTGGAAAGGATGCTGATCTAATTTTGTTTGACGAAAATATAAGAATAGAAAAAGTATGGTTATCCGGAGTGGAAACGGCATAAATAGAGGAGCGCAAATGAAACTGGTTATAGCAAAGGACTATGAGCATTTAAGTAGGCAGGGAGCGATAATTATGGCATCACAGGTTTTGTTGAAGCCCAATTCTGTACTTGGTTTGGCTACCGGCTCAACACCATTAGGTACATACAAAGAGCTCATTGCGATGCACAGAGACGGAATGATTGACTTTTCAAAGGTGGTCACATTCAACCTCGATGAGTATTTAGGGCTGGATAAGGCCGATCCAAACAGTTATAATTATTTCATGAACAAGAACTTGTTTGACGCGATAAATATAAAAAAAGAAAACACCCATATACCATGTGGCGTTTTCAGCGATGAAAAAAAGATGTGTGATGAATATGAGACCCAAATAGACGCGTACGGGGGAATAGACCTTCAGCTGTTGGGCATAGGGAGAGATGGTCACATCGGCTTCAACGAACCCGATGCAAAGTTTATGGATGCTACGCATGTGGTTGACCTCAATGAGCAAACGATAAACGATAACTCCAGATTCTTCGGCAGCAGAGACTCCGTTCCCAGAAAGGCCGTAAGCATGGGAATAAGAACAATCATGAAATCAAAGGAAATTCTGCTTGAAGCGTCCGGGTTAGAAAAAGCGGAAGTTCTCTACAAAACTGTAATGGGACCTATTACTCCTGAAGTGCCGGCTTCCGCACTCAGGCTTCATCCGAATGTTACCATTATAGCGGATTTAAAGGCCGCAGGGATACTTGGGCTTGCAGAAGGAGTATATAATGTTTAGTTTTTTTAAAAATGACGTTACCATAGGGTCTCCGGTAAAAGGAGTCATTGTTGAACTTAACAATGTATCCGATGCGGTTTTTTCCGAGAAGCTGGTAGGAGATGGGATTGCCGTCCTTCCTGATGAAGGTGTGGGTATCGTATGTGCGCCGTGCAATGGGAAAATTAAACAAATATTTCACACAAATCACGCTTTCTACATACTTAGCGATACAGGACTTGAAATCATGGTTCATATCGGACTTGACACCGTCGAGCTGAAAGGAGAATCTTTTAAAAGACTCAGGGAGCCGGGAGACAGCGTCCATTTGGGAGACCCTATTATGGAAGTTGATTTTTCTGAAATAAAAGCACGGGGCAAGGAGACAGTCATACCGGTATTGGTTACCAACATGGAAATGGTATCAAGAATCACTCAAGAAAAAGGAACAGTCAATTTATCTGACAGGATTATGAGTATAAAAACAAGATAGCTTGTGTCAACCGAAGCGTCATAATCTAATTTGCGTTTATTGATTTTTAACGTTTTTTGGCAAAAGGAGAATTGATATGCAGATAATTAAGGTCATGGATAAAAACGGCCTTCACGCAAGACCGGCAAGTAAGGTCGTAAGTATTGCAAAAAACTATCAAGGAGAAGTTTTCCTGCAGAAGGGTGAGCAAAAATGCAATGCAAAAAGCATTATGCTTATAATGGGGCTTGACCTCATGTTTGGCGACGTAATCGAGGTTTCGGCAATCGGCGATGGCTCAGAAGAAATTGAACTAGCAATCAAGGTTATAATAGAGAGTCCAAACGAGGATTAGACAGAACTGCCATACGATAAGGCTTGAGAAAGCCTTTAACACAATGTGGCTGTAGAGACCTCTGATTTATTAAACGAAGTGATGATCAGAGGGAGGAAACCTGTGGAAAGTGGGGTTCGTTATGAAAGCATTGGGAACATCGCCGGGTATAGGCATAGGAAGCGCATATATCGTAAGGCATAGTGAGGTCGCTGCAAATGACACCAAAGTTAATGACAGCGAAAAAGAAATTGAAAGACTGTCTATGGCGCTTGAGAAGGGCGTTTCAGAGCTTATACAGCTTCAAGAAGAGCTTAAAGGCAAGGCGGACGGAAAGGCAAGCGATATTTTTTTCGCGCATCAGATGATTCTGGAAGATAGTGAAATCATCGGGCGGATTACGGAAATGATACGAAACGAAAAGGTTGGCGCGGCCTTCGCTGTAAAGACAGTTTCGTCTGAATTTGCCAGAGACTTCGAGTCGAAGAACAACAGCTACCTGAGGGAAAGAGCCGTTGATATCAGAGATGCCGCAGATAGGCTGCTCAAAATTTTAAACGGAGTAAATGACGTCACACCCGAAAGCTTTCCGGAAAAGGCAATTGTATTTGCGGAGGAACTCACGCCGAAGGAAACCGTTTTATTAGACAAGGAAAAAATTATGGGTATCGTCACCGAGAAAGGCGGAGCGACTTCACATGTTGCTATACTGGCAAAAGCAATGGGAATCCCGGCAGTCACTGGAGCTGAAGGGATACTTGATTTAGTATCAGCTAACGACGATATTGTAATAGATGGTTATGAAGGAAGCGTATACATAAACCCTGAGGATGCTATTAAATTAAAATACAGAGAAAAGCTTGCGCACATCAAAAGTAACGCTGAAAAACTTAAGGAGAGGCCTTTTACATCTGTAATAACCGTTGACGGGTACAGGGTCATGCTTGAAGCTAATGCCGGCGGAATAAACGATCTTTTAGCGGCAGAGAAAAATGGCTGTGACGGCATAGGGCTGTTCAGAACAGAGTTTTTATTTCTGGGTGCAGAAAAAATGCCTTCCGAAGATGAACAGTTTGAGGTCTACAGGCAGGCTGCTGAGAAAATGAAAGGCAAAAAGACTGTTTTCCGCACACTGGATGTCGGCGGCGATAAAATTATCCCGTATTTTAATTTGCCTAAGGAGGATAATCCGTTTTTAGGCTTCAGGGCAATTCGATTTTGCCTGAGCGAAAAGCAGGTGTTCAAAACACAGCTGCGTGCGCTTCTGAGAGCAAGTGCATTTGGAAATGTCAATATTATGTTCCCGATGATAAGCGCGGTTGAAGAGTTGCGCGCCGCCAGAGGCACGCTTGAGCAGGTAAAAAGGCAACTTACGGAAGAAAAAAAACCCTTTAATGACGAAATAAAGGTCGGAATAATGATAGAGATACCCTCTGCAGCGATAATTTCTGATATTCTGGCAAAGGAATCGGATTTTTTCAG
Source organism: Oscillospiraceae bacterium (assembly GCA_034927185.1). Lineage (GTDB taxonomy): Bacteria > Bacillota > Clostridia > Oscillospirales > Oscillospiraceae > UBA2658. The sequence continues at coordinate 10,147 of JAYFQM010000082.1, forward strand.
TATCGGCACAAACGACCTTATTCAATATACTCTTGCGGCTGACAGGCTCAACTCCAATGTTGGGTATCTTTATAGCCCGTATAATCCAGCCGTGCTTAGACTTGTGAAACTTGTAATTGACAACGCGCATAAATGCGGCATCCCTGTAGCAATGTGCGGAGAAGCTGCTTCGGAACCTGAACTTATACCTCTTCTTATTGGCATGGGGTTGGACGAATTCAGCGTAAGTTCCGCCTGTCTTCCGGCTGCCAGAGAAGCTATTGAAAAAAGCAGCAAGCAATGTTTGTCGGATATTGTTGAAAATGCTTTATACCAGGCTAGCACTGAGGAAGTAAGGCATTATCTGGGTAATGTATATAGCATAATATAATTTTGACACGACGCTCGTCGGTATGAAATCGTCAATGTCATAACATGGGATTCTGAAGGAATATTTTAGAATGCAGCGTTAAAGCTTATTGTTGTGCTAAGTAATCTTTGGGAATAAAATATCTCCTTACTCTTCACAAAAAACATGCGGAATCAGAAAAGGAGGCCTCTTTTAATGGAATATCCCAAAATGCCGAAATCACTCTATTGACGAACTTTTTCGTTGTCCCATACGGGTACACTCAACCATACATAATTATAATATGATACCATCCTAGATTCATTCTTTCCACATATTCAGATATTTCTTGTTGCCACACTGAGTGCCGGCTACATTGCGTATTCTGGCACAGACCAGCATCAAGGCTGAGTTCCCGTCTGGAAAGCAGCCTACGATTCTGGTTCTTCTGCGAATTTCCCGATTAAGCCGTTCGATGACATTATTTGTCCTAATTTGTCCTAATCCTGGTCCAATGCTCATAGGGAAAAGCCGTATATGCAAGCGTTTCCTCGACCGACTCCTCTATTTTCTTAGCTGCTTCAGGGAGCTTCATTGAGCGTAGCTCATCCGCAACGGCTTTAGCTTTAATCATTGCTGCGGCCTTGCTTTCTTGCGCATGTATAGCCTTGAGCATCTTAGCGACCAGTTTGACCTTCAAGCGCGGAACGGCGGAAAAGATGTTGCGATAGATATGAACAATGCAGCGCTGGTACTTTGCTTCGGGATAGACTTCTCCTACTGCTTCGAGCATTCCAAGACATTTGTCGCCGACGATTAGCTTAACGCCTTCAAGGCCACGTCCTATAAGCCATTTAAAGAACTCTACCCAACTGGCCTTGTCCTCTTTCATACCTTCGGCGGTACCGAGGATTTCCCGGTAGCCGTCCTCATTCACAGCAATAGCAACGAGAATACTGACATTTTCAAATTCTCCGCCCCAGTTTCGGCGAAGATATATGCCATCAACGTACACATATGGATATTTGCCACCTTGAAGCAGACGGTTCCGCCATTCCTCAATATGAACATATGCTTTTTTGTTTAGCTCACTGATTGTAGCCAGAGAGACCTTTGTTCCTTATAGCACTTCGGTTATGCCTTCGACCCTACGAACCGATACACCAGCTAGGTACATTTCAATCAGTATCTCTTCTACGCTACTTTCGCGTCGGCGATACCGTTCGATGATGGCGGTTTCGAAGGGTACACCCTTGAGCTTTGGCACATTAAGAGTAACATCACCGGATGTAGTTCTGAGATTACGGCTGTAATGACCGCTTCGGTAGCCTTGACGACTCTCTAACCTCTCATATTTAGCGGCGTTGGTCAGTTGCTCAGCCTCTACCTCTAGCATCCCGTTGAGCGTTTCCTCTACGCTGCTGCGGACAAGTTCTTTAAGTTCGCTCTTGATGATTTCCTCATTTAGCTGTACAATTTTTCGGACATGGTTTGTTTTCTCCTTTCAGAATGGTGTTGTGGTGATTCCATTCTACCAGAGATTTGCAAACCATGTCTTCCTTTTCAATTTGTGAAACTTCTTATACGTTATCTGGGAAAAGCCGCACTAATCCGGAAACTGTAACACTTTTTGCAAATCGCCTACAAATAACATAAGTCCGCAAGCCCTTGGAATTCCTAGGATTTGCGGACTTTTTGTGGCAGGGGCAGAAGTGATCGAACCCTCGGCCTACGGTTTTGGAGGTCTACACGTTTGTACCCGCAAGCCCTTAATAATCGGGCACAACCTGTGCAGAATCTTCGGAATAAGATGCACCAAGATGTTTGGAGGACAATTCTGAATTTCTATGGATATGCGTGAGCAAACCCACTCTCATATTTTCTGCGCAGTCCACTATCCCAATTTTACCCCAGTTAAGCCAAAATTTCCGTTGTTTTTCCGTTACAATAATTAAAAATACTGCACCGATGACAAAAAGGCTATGGTATAATGTAAGTATATGTTTCTTATTCAAAATTATCTTATTATTAGTACAAGGAAGAAAAAAATGGAGCATATTGTGGTCGTTGACGATGAAAAAGAAATTGCGGACCTTGTGGAGGTCTGCCTTCGCAATGAAAACTATGAGGTTCACAAATTCTATAATGCAACAGAAGCCCTTAGAGACATCGAAAATAATGCCGTCAGCCTTGCCATTCTTGATGTAATGCTGCCTGATATGGACGGTTTTACCCTCTGTCAGAGAATACGCGAGAAACACCTGTTTCCCATAATTATGCTTACAGCCAAGGTGGAGGATATGGACAAAATCCTCGGCCTTACGCTCGGAGCGGACGATTATGTCACAAAACCCTTTAACCCGCTTGAACTAATTGCACGTGTAAAGACTTTGCTTCGTCGCTGCAACCGCTATAACCTAACACAGGCTGCCGCTCCGGATTTAAAGGAGTTTGATTTCTCCGGTCTTTATATCTGTCAGGACACCCACCAGTGTTCACTTTATGGTGAGGAGCTGCAGCTTACGCCGATAGAGTTTTCTATTCTCTGGTATCTATGTGAAAAGCGAGGCTTGGTTATATCCTCTGAGGAACTTTTCGAAGCCGTATGGGGTGAAAAGTATTTTGACAACAATAATACTGTGATGGCTCATGTCGCTCGGCTGCGCGAGAAGATGCATGAGCCGAGCCGTAAGCCGAAATTTATAAAAACAGTTTGGGGGGTTGGCTACACCATTGCGTAAAGAAAACAATAAAGCGTTAACCGAGAACATTTTCCGAATGACGATTGGCCGCCTTGTTTTGGCTGAAGTTACATATACAATTGCGCTGATTATAATGTATATTATTTCGTATTGGATATGCACCAGGGTTATAATATGGCAGGGTGACGAGTTCCTTTACAGGCTCCTAACAGGATTATTCAATGGCTCGTTACTTGCTCCCGCTGTAATCTGGCTTTTGGGCGCAATCACCGTGGTTTTTGTACATGACTATAGAACGGTCCGCTATATAAGAGACATTAGCTCCGCCGCGGGTATTCTGGTGCAGGAGAACGACACGCTTATCACTCTTCCGACACCGCTTAAGCAGGTTGAAATGCAGATGAATCAGTTAAAAACCGATTCTCTGCGGAACGCGAGAGCTGCAAAAGACGCGGAACAGCGTAAGAACGACCTGATCGTATATTTGGCACACGACCTGAAAACGCCGCTCACCTCCGTTATCGGTTATCTCTCGCTATTGAAAGACGAAAAAGATATCTCTCCCGAGCTGAGAAATAAATATACCGACATTGCTCTGAACAAATCGCAGAGACTTGAAGAACTTATAAACGAATTCTTCGATATTACCCGCTTCAGCCTTACCCATTTGACGCTTGAGCCTGAAACAGTGAACCTCACGAGAATGCTTGAGCAGATTACCTATGAATTCAATCCGATAATGGCAGAAACGAGTCTCACCTGGGAGCTGTCAATCCCCCCTGATATGGAAATCGTATGCGACCCGGATAAGCTCCAAAGGGTATTTGACAACCTTATCCGAAACGCTATTAATTACAGCTATTCAAATACTACGATTTCCGTTAAAGCAATTATAGACAGTGAAATTGTAATTCTCCGCTTTGAAAACAGCGGCAGAACGATACCCGAGGAAAAACTCAGCAGATTATTCGAACAGTTCTATCGTATGGATTCCTCCCGAGCAAGCCAAACAGGCGGTGCGGGGCTCGGGCTTGCGATTGCCAAAGAAATAGTTTCACTTCACGGTGGTCTTATCAAAGCCGAAAGTCAGAACGAAAAAGTTATATTTACAGTTGTGCTTCCGAGAGACTGTAAGAAAAACGTAAGATTTTAGTTCCATCTTTTTAAGAAATTCCTAAACAAAACCGAAAACATTTTGCTCCCTACTTTGTTACGATAATCGTACAAGGCAGGGAGCTTTTTTACTGCCGGAAGCAGAGGAGAAGCTATGCATATGATTTTAAGAGTAAGAGAAAGAATAATCAATTTTTCCCGCGGGGATGACCTTCGGGGATTCTGGCATCTTTTTTATTTTAGGAAGAAAGCAAAAAACAGGCTTTTTAAGGACATGCTGGGTTTTTCATGCAGCCGTTCAGCTCATAGGCACGGCGGTTACGTCGGTATCGATGCTGATATAAAAGGAATTCCAAGCCTCCCGCACGGCTTGCACGGAGTTTTCATCTCGCGCTATTCAAGCATAGGAGCTGGCTGCAGAATCTATCAAAATGTGACTATTGGTGAAAAAGGGCAAAAAGCTCCGTGCATCGGAAGAAGCTGTCTTATCGGCGCGGGAGCTGTGCTGATAGGTGATATCAAAATCGGCGACAATGTGAAGATCGGAGCTGGTGCGGTTGTTTTTACGGATATCCCCGACAACAGCACGGTCGTTTCTCAGGCACCGCGAATTCTTATTAAAGAAAGTGAAGGAGAGCAACAGAATGCTTAAGATAGCAATAATTTTCGGCGGATGCTCAAGCGAATATGAGGTTTCTCTGGAATCTGCGCATTCCGTACTTGAGAATATCGACAGGAGCAAGTTTGAGCCCATTCCGATCGGTATTACATCAGACGGGGAATGGTTCTGCTTCAAAGGAGATATTCAGAAAATCTCTGATGGAACATGGTGCAATCCCGGCGACTGCGTTCGCGCCTTTATTTCACCCGACCGCAATATACACGGTTTGCTGAGTATCGGTAAGGATGAAATCCGGAACATCTACCTTGACGCAGCTCTGCCTGTGTTGCACGGAAAATACGGTGAGGACGGAACGATCCAGGGCCTTTTGGAGCTTGCGGGAATCCCGATTGTCGGCTGCGGAGTTCTGAGCTCAGCGTTGTGCATGGATAAGGACAGGGCGCACCAGCTCGTACATATGGCGGGAGTGCCTATTCCGCGCTCATTTGTACTCTCAAGTAAAGAAGATATTGCTCATGCGGCTGAAAACGCTATGATTCTCGGGTATCCGCTGTTTGTAAAGCCTGTCAAGGCCGGTTCATCCTTCGGGATTACCAGAGTCGCTGATGAGAAAGGTCTGAGTGAGGCAATCGAGCAGGCTTTTTTATATGATGATGAAATCATCATGGAGGAAAATATCGCAGGTTTCGAGGTCGGCTGCGCTGTTATGGGAAACGCTGAACTCATAACAGGCCAAATAGATGAGGTGGAGCTTCAGGAAGGCTTCTTTAATTATACCGAGAAATATAACCTTGTCACCTCAAAAATCCACCTGCCCGCGAGAGTATCTCCATATAAGGCGGAGGAAATAAAAGAGACCGCGAAAGTAATATATAAGGCTCTGGGCTGTCGTGGCTTTGCGCGAGTGGACATGTTCCTGACTCCCTCTGGCGAGGTCATTTTCAACGAGGTCAACACTATTCCCGGCTTCACCGCGCACAGCCGGTATCCCAGCATGATGAAGGCCATAGGAATTGATTTTTCAGAGGTCATCACATCTGTAATAGAGCTGGTGGTGAAAGAATGAGAACGATTACGCTTTTGAATGAGGACATATTCAAAGGAAGCCTTATACTAGTCAACAAACATTGCCCCTACCGTGAAGATGAACGCAAGATTTCGCTTGTTTCGGCAGGTGGCAGTAGCTGCTCCGCTCTTCTTGAGCGCCAAAGCGCGCGGCTTCTGGACAGGCTTATCGACGAGGTCGGTGCGCACGATTGCATCGTCGCCGTCAGCGGGTGGCGTTCAAAAACTGAACAGACTAAGATTTATAACGACTCCCTGATAAAAAACGGCTTGGAATTTACGAGAAAATATGTCGCGCTTCCCGGGTGCAGCGAGCATCAGACGGGTCTTGCAGTCGATCTTGCCGAAAATAAGCCCGACATTGATTTTATATGTCCCGATTTTCCCTATGACGGAATATGCGGTAAATTTCGTGAAAAAGCTTCGATTTTTGGTTTTATAGAACGCTATAGCAAGGGTCGGGAGAACATCACGGAGATCGGATGTGAACCCTGGCATTTCCGCTACGTCGGGTTTCCTCATGCGGTCGTTATGCAGCAGCGTGGTTTTACACTGGAGGAATACCATGAGTTTTTAAAGAAGTATGTCTACGGCGTTAATCCGTTTATAATCTATCTCAATGGGCGCAAGATCGAGATATCCTACTTGAAAACCAAAAATAACGAAACACTTCTTGAAATTGCAGACGGAGTGCATTATACCGTATCTGGCAATAATTCTGACGGTTTTATTATCACGGTCTGGAGGTGAGAGAATGTCTGCTATGCCAACGGGCCGCGCCTGGATTGAGCTCGATATGGAAAATCTGCGACACAACTGCGAAGTTATACAAAAGCTTTTGCCAGACGGTTGCCGCCTTATGCCCGCCTTAAAAGCAAACGCCTACGGACATGGAGCCGTGCTTATTGCACGTGAACTCAACGCCATAGGCATCAGGGCCTTCTGCGTAGCCTCTTTGGAGGAGGGGGTAATGCTCCGCAGGAACGGCATCAAGGGAGTCATACTGATTCTGGGCTATACCCATTCCGAGGATTTTTATCTGCTCAGAAAATATCGGCTGACTCAGACGGTGCTGGACGCAGGATATGCCGAGCAGCTTGACATCTGCGGATATAAGATACATGTACATATCGCAGTCGACACCGGAATGCACCGACTTGGAGAACGTTGCGATAACATAGATGAAATTATCGGAATATTTAAATGCAGTAACCTCGTTATCGACGGGATGTACACCCATTTGTGCGCGGCTGATTCGTCTGACCAACGGGGAACGGACTATACGAATATGCAGATCGAGGCGTTTTACGAGCTTGTAAGTCTGCTCAAGGCAGAGGGTATTAAATCCCCTATGCTGCATATTCAAAGCAGCTACGGCATCATGAATTATCCTAATCTAAAATGCGATTACGCTCGGATTGGCATTGCCCTTTATGGGCTTTTGAGCACAAGGGCGGACACCGAAAACTGTTGCGTTGACCTTCGGCCGGTCCTTTCCGTTAAAGCCCGCGTGAGCGCAATAAAAAAGCTGTCTGCCGGCGAATCCGCCGGCTACGGACTGCAGTTTACCGCCCCGTGCGATATGAAGATTGCAGTTATTTCAATCGGCTATGCTGACGGCATACCGAGAACCTTGTCCTGCGGCAAGGGCTGCGTCATCATTGACGGAGAAAGGGTTCCTATCATCGGCAGGATATGCATGGACCAGCTTACTGTAGATGTAACCGATATTCCGAGTGTCAAAAGAGACGATATCGCCGTAATTATTGGAAATTCACGAAACTCGCAGATAGCTACCTGCGAGCTTGCGGAAAAGGCGGATACAATTTCAAACGAGATACTCAGCCGTTTAGGAGAGAGACTAACCCGTATTTGTGTCTACTAATTAATTAAAAACGGTGCACTTAAGAGTTATATTAACTCTGAATAGTAATCTAGGAGAGGAAAAACCTCTTCTGGGCGCATAATGGTCATGGCTTTCTACTGTGGACGCTCTGGAAGCCTCCGCATGGGAAAGGCGGTCAAATATTCCTGTGATTTCCGCGAGGGGCTCGGCATCTTCGCCGAGGACTGCTGCATCTCTTCCAGTAATATTAACTAACACGGTATTGTAAGTACAGCTACACAACCGCCCTGAGAATTGTTACTAAACTCAGATGTTCCTCCATGCGCTTTTATGATCTGCCGGACGATAAGGAGTCCAAGTCCGTGATTATGCAGTTCCGCGGCTTCGTGCGGATTCTTCAGGGTCTCTAGAACCTCATTCGGGTAGCCTTTCCCGTTGTCCCTAACAGAAACAACGCAGGCATCAGACTTTCTGCCTAAAGAAACTTCAACGGAGCAGCCATTATCGTTGTGGCTTATACTGTTTGAAATAAGGTTAGATATCGCACGCTTAAGAAGCTCTTCATCCGCTGTGGCCTGCATGTTCTGCGCGTTCGTATCGATCTCCAGCTCTAAGATATATCTTTCGGGTATTCCGCTGTTCAGAAAATCTGCGGTAACCTCGCGAAGCAATGCCGCAATCGAAACAGTGCTCTTTCTCAGTGGCTGCATGTCATACTCCAGCTTTGATGCCAGATTCAAATCATTCACAAGCGATTTGATCTTTTCACTCTGTTTTCGGATTATGCCCGCCTGTTCACGTTTATCCTGTGGAAGCTGTTGGTCATTCTCGAACTGGCTTGCATACCCCATTACAACGGATAGCGGCGTTCGGATATCGTGGGATACGCCCGCGATCCACACCGTACGCGCATTGTCGCGCTTGTTCAGTGCGTTTTCCTGCTTAACAAGCTTTTCAGAAGCCATGTTTATCCCAGTCGCGAGGTCGCTCAGGAGCCCCTGTTCGGGTATCTTTACCGGCCTGTTATCTGCAAGATCCTTAATTCCCTTTGCAAGTGGTTCTAAGGAGCGAAACAGTCTCAATCCTAAAAGTGACGCGAAAAGCAGCGCCGCCACGCAGTCTAATATCAAAGCGACAGTTATATATACAAGTGTGTTATCCATCAGATTCTGCGGCATTTCGATATCATGTTTCCATGCGGATCCCTTTGCGGCACCCAGAACAAAGAGCCCTCCAGAGTGCTGCCAAACATATACCGGGTAGTCTTCCAGATACCAATGCGAAAAGGCCGCGACTTCATAAGTCGTATAATGGTGATTCAATTCGTTCGGCAGCTTGAGACTCCATTTCACATTACCATCGTCATCAAGAAGCATTGCCCAGCTGTATTTTTCTTCGATCGCTATTTGAGCCTTTTCTGAGAGCAGATAACTCCCGTTCGATATCGAAAGACCTTCTGCGAGCTGTGAAACGCTTCCATTTTTCCAAGCCTCCTTGCTTGACTGTGCACCCCATATAATCAAAATCACAAAGTTGATTATCAGTAGCATAAGTGCAATACCCGCGGCTGACAGCACATAGCGAGATATTATTCTCATTACACTTTTCATTTTTCTTCTACTCCAGCAAGCTTATATCCAAGTCCTCTGACCGTGAGCAGATATCGCGGCTGCGACGGCTCGGGCTCTATCTTCTCACGGAGACGTCGCATATGCACCATAAGCGTATTCTCATAACCGTACAAATCGTCCCCCCATGCTGCCCTGCAAAGGCTGTCTCCCGTAACTATATTTCCTTTATTCTCGAAAAGCTTTTCTATCAAAGCGAACTCCTTAGCGGTAAGAGTATATGTGCCCTTACCATTTACCACTGACCCGCTGTTTAAATCAATCTCCGTTTCACCAAGACGGAAGATTGGTTTTGTTTTCTGTCTGAGTATCACTGGAAAATAGGCACGGTTCAGCACCGCGCGTATCCTGAGAGTAAGCTCGCGCGGAAGGAATGGCTTTGTAATATAGTCGTCCGCGCCGAGTCCAAGGCCCAAAAGACGATTTTCGTCTTCATCGCGTGCTGACAGAAAAAGTACCGGCACGTCCGATACGACGCGAAACTCGCGCATCAGTGTAAAACCGTCTCCGTCCGGAAGTGAGATGTCTAGTATTACACAGTCCGGCTTTTCTTGCGCAAAAATTCGATGACCTTCCTCACAGCTTCTGGCGGCAAGTATCTTTGTAAAGCCGTCGCTGCGCAGAATGTCTGTTAGCATCCTTCGAATATCAAGCTCGTCATCAACAATGAGCAGTTTACATTCAGTTACATTAATCACATGCATCACCGATTAAATTATAATACATATTCCATGTGTTTTGTGAAATATTCTCAAAGCTTAAGGTAAATGTAAGCTAGTCTAAAGGCTTATGAAAGGCTTACTTGTTATGATGCCTCCTGTAAGAAGGAGGATATCACAATGAGTAACATAATTGAAACCTGTGGGCTCTGCAAACAGTATGACAAAGCCTTTGGGGTAAAGGATCTTGGCCTTGCCGTTCCGGAAGGCGCCGTATATGGATTTCTAGGGCCGAACGGTGCCGGAAAGTCAACGACTATGAAAATGATATTGGGCCTTGCTAGGCCTACTTCCGGCTCGATAAGTGTTTTTGGAAAAGAACTAAACAGCAAAAGCAGATTGTCTGTTTTGAGAAACGTCGGATCACTTATTGAATCACCGAGCTATTACGCACATCTTACAGGAATGGAAAACCTGAAAATAATAAGCACTTTAAAGAATGTTCCAGACGAGGATATAGACAGGGTGCTGCGTATCGTCAGATTAGAAAATCAAAAGAATAAAAAAGTAGGTCAGTACTCTCTCGGCATGAAGCAGCGTCTCGGCTTTGCGTACGCTCTTCTCGGAAATCCGAAGCTTCTCATACTTGACGAACCTACAAACGGACTTGACCCTGCCGGAATTCAGGAGATGCGCGAGCTGATATGTTCTCTCCCGAAGGAATACGGAATGACCGTCATGGTCTCGAGCCACCTGCTCAGCGAGATTGATCAGATCGCCACGGATGTCGGCATAATCAGCAAGGGCGAGCTAACCTTTCAGGACAGCCTTGCCGCCCTTCATAAGGAGAGCAGCCATAGTATTGCAATCCGAACGATGGATAACGAAAAAGCTCTTTCGTTTCTTGTCGGCGGAGGGCTGCACTGCCGCATTCAGGACGATTATGTTCTGCTACCTGCTCTTAATGACAACGAGCTTGCACGGCTAATGTATCAATTATACGAAAAGAGTATCGGCGTTGTGAGAATTGAGGACAGGTGTAAAAGCCTTGAGGACATTTTTCTGGATTTGACCGGATCGGCGGTGAGTCTCTAATGAAAGCTCTTTCAACGGAGTTTCAAAAAATTCGCCACCATAAGGTTTGGCTTGTTGTTGCTGCCATACTCTTTGTTCAGCTGCTCTGGGAATTCTGGGCATTTCACGGCTCGACAAATCGTGATTTGTCCCAGGGGTGGCTCTACTGCCTATATCAGTTTCCTTTGCTTAACTCAATAATGATGCCGGTCGTTGCCGCAGTGGTTGCGTCCCGGCTCTGCGATGTCGAACATAAGGGGAACACTTTCAAGCTCCTTGAAACTGTCATTCCCTCCGGCAAGCTATTTGACTCAAAGTTCGTATGTGGCGCGACCTATTTGATTCTGGCGTCTCTGATACAGGTCATCATGATAATTTTGCTTGGTAAGCTTAAGAATTTTACGGGCGATCTGCCTTACGCGCTGTTAGGCCTTTATTTTCTGTTTACTTCCGCCGTTAATCTAGCAATACTGCTGCTGCAGCAGGTACTTTCGCTTCTGTTTGTAAATCAGATGGCAGCACTTTCGGTCGGACTTCTAGGCGGGCTCTGTGGTCTTTTCATCATGTTTTTCCCGACCTGGCTTGAAAAGCTGGTTCTTTGGGGGTATTACGGGGT
>JAYFQM010000049.1:0-8213 GCA_034927185.1 Oscillospiraceae bacterium
ATCAGGGCGACCAGATGGTCTATCAGACCGAAAAGACACGCTCGGAGATGGGCGACAAGCTTGATTCAGCCGACAAGTCCGAAGTTGAGTCTGCTCTCGGAAAGCTCAAGACGGCTCTTTCCGGAACCGATACCGCCTCTATCAAGACAGCAACGGAGGAACTGACTCAGGCTTTCTACAAGGTTAGCGAGAAGCTTTATTCGCAGCCCGGCGCTCAGGGAGGCTGCGGCGACCCGAATTGCGACTGCGACGGCAGCGGAAATTGCGATCACGACCATAAGGACGGACAATACTACGACGCCGACTATGAAGTGGTTGACGATGACAACAAAAAGAAATAAAATGTCATCAGCTTTTTCAAGGGCGCACATATGTGCGCCCTTGAACCGAGAAAACTTTCTAAGTGTGAGGTACGCTACTTATGGCAGAAAAAAGGGATTATTATGAGGTTTTGGGGCTTAATAAGGGAGCCCAGGAAAGTGAAATTAAAAAAGCGTACCGAACGCTTGCTAAGGAAAATCACCCCGACCTGAACCCCGGCGACAAGGAGGCAGAGGCACGCTTCAAGGAGATTGCCGAGGCTTACGCGGTTTTATCGGACCCAGAAAAAAAAGCGAAATACGATCAGTACGGTCACGCGGCCTTTGACCCATCCATGGGCGGCACAGGTTTCGATTTCGGAGACATATTCGGCGACCTGTTCGGCGGTATGTTCGGGGGCGGCAGGCAGCGTTCGCAGAATGGCCCCATGCAGGGCGAGAATATCCGCGCCGGAATATCCATTACCTTCGAGGAGGCCGCTTTCGGCTGTGAAAAAGAGCTGAGTATCGCCCGCGTCGAGGAGTGCCCGGAGTGCAAGGGCAGCGGCTGCGCGCCGGGTACGACAGCCGAAATCTGCCCCGACTGTAAAGGCCGCGGAGTTGTTCAGCAGCAGCAGCACACCCCTTTCGGCACGATTTCAACCTCGGCCACCTGCCAGCGATGCAGAGGAACGGGCAAAATCATCCATCAGCCATGTGAAACCTGCCGCGGCAGCGGCTCGGTCAGAAAGCAGCGGAAGGTTTCTGCGAACATTCCCGCCGGCATAGACGACGGACAGACCATCGTTCTTCGAGGACTCGGTAGCGCAGGCAAAAACGGTGGCCCTATGGGCGACCTGCTTGTGACCGTCGGCGTAAGGCCACATCCGCAGTTCCGGCGCGACGGTTTCTCGGTACTGTTCACGCAGCCAATATCTTTCGTGCAGGCGGCGCTGGGCGCGCAGCTTGAGATACCGACGCTTGATGGAAAAATAAAATACTCCATTCCTGAGGGGACGCAGACCGGTACGGTTTTCCGTCTCAAGGAGCTTGGTATTCCCTATATTCGGGGCAAAGGCCGCGGCGATCAGTTCGTGACCGTGAAGGTCGTAACGCCCGAGAACCTTGGAGAAGCTCAAAAGCAGCTTCTGAGAGAGTTCGCCAGGGCGACAGGCGAGGCCTATACCCCCGCAGAAACCGCTTCGAAAAAAAAGCATAAAAAATAAGAAGAAGGCTTCCCGCAGCAGCGGGAAGCCTTCTTCTTATTTTTTACTGCTAAAATCCTGCCTTGTCTACCTGACAGTCGTTTTGGCTTTCTTCAGCACTTGTCTTTCACAGTATGGCGGGTACTTTTTATACTCCGCGTGATAAGCGCGGCACTCATTGCAGTTTCCGTGTCTCGGGCATTTCTTTTTCGGGCAGGGGCAGTCCTTCGTTTCTTCCATAGCCTCACTTCTTCGTTTCAATATGGAGCAATACCTTTTCTACTCGCTGTCCGTAAACTTCAAGGACAGTTATCGTAAGATTCTCAAAGGTGAAGCTGTCCCCTATTTCGGGGAAACGGCCAAAGTTCTCTATCGTCCAGCCTCCGACCGTCGCGCTGTCCGTTTCAAAGCTGTCCTCGCTGCGGTCTATCATTTCGAGAAAATCCGAAATGTTCATGTCCCCGTCCAGCTCAAAGAGGTTTCCATCGTGCTCAATGACTTCAGGCTCAACTTCATCAGTTTCATCCCAAATATCGCCGACCAACTCCTCCAGAACGTCCTCCATGGAAACCACGCCCATCGAGCCGCCGTATTCGTCCGTTACTATGGCAAGATGCGTCCTGCTCTTGCGCATTTCGGCCAGAACGGAGGGGAGCTTTACGGTCTTATAAACATAGCAGGGCTTGATAAGAAGCGGTCTGAGGTCAATTTCCTCCGTGCCGGTTATTGCCTTGAAGAAATGATTGAGATAGAGTATGCCAATAATGTTGTCGATGCTGTCCTCATAAACGGGCAGACGGGAATAAGGCGATCTGTCGATTATCTGGAGTATTGTGTCCCAGTCGTCGTCGATATCTATAGAAACCATATCGACTCTGCTCGTCATGACCTCGCTCGCGGAAATCTCCGAAAAATCAAGGGCCGCCTGCAGAAGTTCGCTCCTGTCGCCGTCGATTACACCCTCGTCCTCAACCGTTTCGATGATCGAAAATAGCTCCTCAACCGCGGTCTCCTGCTCGTCCGCGGGCTTTTCGCCCTTCAGCGGCTTCATAATAAGGTGGATGAGCGATACCACAACGAAAACAACCGGTTTCAAGACTATCATCAGCCCTCTGACGATATAAGCATCGTCAATCGCGGTATTGTTAGCGTTTTTCTTCGCCGCAATCTTTGGTATTGTTTCGCCGAAAACTATTATGAGAACTGTTAATAAAATAGTCCCAAGAGTCGTTGCTAGGGCGGTGTTGCCGTCCGCCGCAATTTCAATCGCCATTATGGATACGAGGGACGACGCGCCAATATTGACAAGGTCGTTCAGTATAAGAACACTCGAAAGCATATCGTCGTAACTGTCGTAAATTCTGCAGGCGAGCCTAGCCGCCTTGTTGCCGCTTTCACCGATACTTTCAAGCCTCATCCTGTTTGCGGAGGAATAGGCCATCTCGGCCCCTGAAGAAAAGGCGGACAGCATAATAAAGATCACGACTACAACGTAATAGTAGGGAGAAGTCATCTGGCAGCCCCTCCTTCCGGATCGGTTTTCGGGGGCAGCGTCACGTTCAACTTGACTATCCTATTCTGCTTCATTTCTTTCACGGCAACCAAGAGCCCGTTATACTCAAAATAATCCCCCGCCTTAGGTATACGGTCAAAATGCTCAAAGACCCATTCCCCCAGCAGCTTATGTTCGAATTCGTATTCATCCGGATCTTCGAAGCCTATAAGCTCGAAGCTCTCCTCTATGCCCAGCTCAGGATCAAGGTCATAGCTGCCGTCGGGATTCAGAACACAGAATTCCTTGACCTCGTCGTCCTCATCCCAGATATCTCCGACCAGCTCCTCAAGAATATCCTCACCAGTGACTATGCCGAGCGTTCCGCCGTAGTTATCGGTAACTATCGCCATATTCAGACGTTTACGGCTCATTTCGGAAAGAAGCTCGTCAATCTTGGTGCTCTGATGCGCGAAGTAAATGTTGTCCAGCACCGAGCCGACATCAAGGGCCTCGCCCTGCTTGACGTAAGCTTTAATAAATTTGCGTATCTGCAGCACGCCGATGACATTATCAATGTTGTCTTTATATACTGGAAAGCGGCTGTGCCTGGATGCCTTGACAAATGCAAGTATCTCGTCCAGCGGCGTATCGATATCTATCGCGGCAACATCCACGCGCGGAGTTACGATGCTCTCGACCGTCACATCCGCAAACATAAGCGCAGAATGTACAAGGTCGCCGCGCTCGGCGTCGAGATTGCCGTCATCCTTCATGTTTTCAATTATGTCGTAAAGCTCGTCCTCTGTGACGGTGACCTCGGGATCTCCCTTGGTATGCCTTGCGACCGAACGTCCTATTCCGGCAAGAACATAGGAAGCGGGTGTAAAAATCAGCATAAAAAAGTTTAGCGACGCGGCAATTGAAAGCGAAAAACGGCAGCTGTATTTTTTCCCCAAGCTCTTCGGGAGCATTTCACCCACGAAAAAGAGCACCATTGTCGTTATGATCGCGGAGATAGTGACCGCCGAAATTCCCCATCTTTTCGTAACCAGCACGGTGACAATGGCCGCGGTGACAATTTGCACAATATTCGTACCGATAAGTATCGTAGTAATCGCCTTATCGAAATGGTCGAGTATGTACAGAGCCTTCTTAGCTCTGCGGTCACCTCTATCCAGTTCGGATTTCAGTTTAATTCGGCTTACGGAGGCGAATGCCGTTTCCGCCGTTGCAAAATAGGAAGCCGCCAAAATCAGCAGCGCAATTATTAACCAGGACAACCAACTGCCCTCATCCATTTCGGATTATCACTCCTTAAAACTTCAGGTGCCATGATATATACAATAATACAGTTGATTTTATCACGGTGCATAAGGCAAGTCAATTGAGAGTTTACGCCGAAAACGAGCGGTTTTATGTCATTTTTCCGCAGAAAAGGTGTTTCTCAAATATATAGCGGCGGTTTTCGGGTGCTCACTTCGAAAAGGAGAATCCCTGACAAAACCGGAAGGGGGCGAAACTCCCCCATGCATCCGGAATTTTCCCATACCCGAAGGCGATGATCTGCAAGCCTCATCTGGCGTGCGCTTGCGCGCCAGATTCTGCTTGAGGTACTTTATATGGGGCTTTGAATGTGCTATACTTGCCTTATATCGCGAAAGGAGCGAAAGCATGCTCAAGCTCGTTCTGGGTCCCGCAGGCAGCGGAAAGACATCGCTCATAACAAATGAGATACGAAAAAAAGTAATGCTCCGCGAGGGCGGAATCTTTATGCTCGTTCCGGAGCAATACAGCCATGAAGCCGAGCGCGAGCTCTGTTCCGTCTGCGGGGACAGTCTTTCCCTCTATGCCGAGGTGCTGAGCTTTTCCCGGCTCGCCGTCCGGGCCTTTCAGGAGACCGGAACAGGCGGAAAAGCGCTTCTTGATAAAGGCGGAAGACTTCTTTGCATGGCTCTTGCACTTAATGAAATAAGCTCGCGGCTCAAACTGTTTTCCTCCGCGAAAAACAAGGCTGAGCTGACCTCAAGCCTTTTGCAGACGATAACCGAGCTTAAAACGGCCTGTGTCGGGTCCGACGATCTGATAAGGGCGGCTTCGTCGGCCGGAAAAGGGCTGTCAGAAAAGCTCCTGGATCTTGCCCTGTGCCTCGACGCCTACGACGCTGTTTTATCACAGGGGAGTGCGGACCCGGCGGACAGGCTTATAAGGCTTGCCCAAACCATAGGCCAAAGCTCTATAGGAGCCGAGGGGCCCGTATATATCGACGGCTTCACGGATTTTACCGGCGCGGAGCTGCTGGTCATCAGAGAACTTCTCAGAAGAAACGCGGACCTCACGGTCTGCCTGACCTGCGATGGCCTCTACGGGGATTCAGAGCATTTCGAACCTTCGCGCAGAGCGGCAAATACGCTGCTGCGTTATGCACGGGACCTCGGCGTTGAGACAGAGCTCTTAAGTCCAGATACCGCTGCCGGCAAAGCAGCTCCGCTTTTGTTTTTCGATGAAAAGCTCTACTGCTACACCTCTGAAACGCGCGAAAACGAGAACGGCTGCATTAGCATTGTTAAAGCGGACAGTCACCGCTCCGAGTGTGAAATGGCTGCGGCAAAATGTCTTGCGCTTGTCCGCGAAAGGCTCTGCCGCTATCGGGATATCGCGGTTGCTGTTCGCGGATTCGATTCCTATTCCGCTGCGCTTGAGGAAGCCTTCCGCTTCTATAACGTCCCGCTCTTCGCGGCACGCAGGGGAAGCATTCTGCAAAAGCCCGTCGCCGCGCTAATTTCCGACGCCTTTGAAGTCATTTTCGGCGGTTGGGAAGCGGACGCCGTTCTAAGCTATATGAAAACCGGACTCACCGGAACGGCGCGGGAGGACCGTGACCTTCTCGAAAGCTATGTTGAAACATGGGACGTCAGAGGCTCCATGTGGACGCGCAAAAAGCCCTGGTCCATGCACCCGGGCGGCTTCGCCATGGAACAGACGGAGGAAAGCGAGGAGCTGCTGAAAAAAATCGACTCGATAAGGCTCGCCATTTCGTCCCCGCTGGCCGAGCTGTCCGAAAACGGGAAAAAAGCGGGGACCGCAGCGGAACAGGCGCAGGCGCTTTCCAGTTTTCTCGCGGCCATAAAGCTTCCCGAAACTCTTGAAGAGAAGTCGAAGGAGCTTGAAATATCAGGCCAATCGCTTGCCGCCACGGAATACGCACAGCTCTGGGATATCGTCTGCGGTTCGCTTGAGCAGTCCGCGGCGATACTGGGCGAAGCGTCGATGACACAGGAGCAGTTTTCAAAGCTCTATTTGCAGACGCTCTCACAATATGACGTTTCGGCGATTCCCGTTTCCCTCGATCGTGTTTCGGCGGGCGATATGGACAGGATGCGCCGCCGCAATATAAAACACCTCATCATTCTGGGCGCATCGGACGACAGGCTTCCGCTTACAGATCAGTCCGGCGGTATACTTTCTGACGAGGAGCGTGAGGAGCTTTCCGCTCTCGGACTTGCTCTCGGTGGAGTGTCGGACGGACTCTCGCGCGAGCTTTCGCTCATTTATAACTGCGTTACCCTTCCCAGCGAGACACTCACGCTTTCCTACTGCGCTCAGTCCGAAAACGGCTCCGCGGCAAGGCCCAGTTTTCTGATTACGCGCGCGGCCCTGCTCTTCGGGCTTAAGGAAGAAACGGCCGAACTGAACAGAATACGGCTCGCGGCGCCAGAGCCAGCTTTCCTGCTCGCGGCCAGCGGGGCAGAGGATAAGGCCTCGCTCCTCGCTTATACGTATTTTTCCGGAACAGAGAGCGGAAATCAAAGGCTTGAAACCCTCGGGCGCAAGGCTGAGCAAAAACGCGGAGAACTCTCCAATGGGGCTGTCAGGGCACTTTACGGCGAGAGGCTGTCGCTTTCTCCTTCGAGGACAGACGCATATTCCGCCTGCCGCTTTTCATACTTTCTGCGTTATGGCCTAAAGCTCGGAGAGTCCGAGCGGGCGGGCTTTGAGGCTCCGGAGCTGGGCACCTTCATGCACTTTGTTCTGGAAAACACGGCGGGCGATATTGCTAAAGGTCCGGGCTTCAAAAATATAACGTCCGAGGAAACCGACGCTCTCGTGGATAAATATACCGAACTTTACGTCGCCGAAAAGCTCGGCGGCTTCGAGGACAAATCGCCGCGCTTCGTTTATCTTTTCGGCCGCCTGCGTCCATCCGTACGGCGCGTTGTCAAGGACATGGTGCGTGAGCTTTCGCGTTCGGACTTTGCTCCGGTTGATTTTGAGCTGAAGCTTGGCCCCGGCGGAGAACTCCCCGCGGTGCGGATCGGAGACGGCAATAATGAGCTGTATATAAACGGTGTTGCAGACCGGGTAGACGGCTATTTCCGGGACGGCAGGCTATATCTGCGTATCATAGATTACAAAACGGGTAAAAGATCCTTCTCGCTTTCGGATGTCTGGTATGGGATGGGAATGCAGATGCTGCTCTATCTTTTTGCGCTCGAGCAGGAGGGCGAAAAGCTCTACGGCGCGCCGATTGTCCCGGCGGGCGTGCTCTATGTCCCCGCACGCGACGCCATAATTTCGGCAAACGGCGACCTGACCGACGAGGAGCTTGAAGCTCTTAAAATGAAAGCCCGCAGACGCAGCGGGCTGATTTTGGACGACTGCTCCGTAATCTCCGCGATGGAAAGCTCCGATAGCCCCGAGTATATCCCGCTTAGCTTCAAAAAGGACGGAACACTAAGCTCGGACTCTCTGGCAAGCCCGGAGCAGTTTAAGGAGCTTCACGCACATGTTGACAGGCGGCTTCTGGAGCTTTCAGAGAACCTTTCAGGCGGCAGGATCGAGGCCTCGCCGTATTACAGGAGCGAGCAGGACAACGCCTGCCTCTGGTGCCCTTACGGCCCGGTGTGCCGCTTTGATGAAAAAAACGATAAGATTCGCTACCTTTCAAAGCTGAAGCCCGCCGATTTCTGGAGCAGACTGGAGGATGAGAAATGAGCAGATTTGAACTGACGCGGGACCAGAAGAACGCGGTGCTCGCCCGGTCTTCCTCCGTTTTGGTTTCCGCGGCGGCGGGCAGCGGAAAGACGAGAGTTCTCACCGAACGGCTCATGGCCTATGTCACGGATAAGGAAAACCCTCAGGATATAACCAGCTTTTTAATCATAACCTATACCCGCGCCGCCGCCGCAGAGCTTCGATCAAGGATACTTGACGAAT
>JAYFQM010000070.1:0-42112 GCA_034927185.1 Oscillospiraceae bacterium
TGACGTTACAAGCGGCATATTTCTAAGTCTCCTTTATGTCTTTTTTAAGCATGAGCACAACCGCTGGCAGTGCACCTTGCCGGTGTCAGCGTCGGCCGATTTCATCGGCGGGAATATCGAGAGAAACCAGAAGATGCTCCGGGGTACGCTTATGTTGATATAGACAAACAACAATTAACCAACAGTCTGCGCCGCGCTCGTACCGTTAAATGTTATACCAGATATTCCAAACAAGCTTGCGACAAGATAAAGGTAGCACAAATTTAGAAATAATTCAATAGATTGAGTTAAATTATGCCGTCAACCGCATGAGGCAGGTATGCCGGAACGCCACAAGGCCTCCGTCACACCTGCCTCATATACTAAGTACGGTCGGTTAGAAGATCAGTTTATTTGCTGCGGGATATGGAGTCTCAACGAAAACTTTTTCTCTTCCTGGTTTGCCGAAATATATAGGATGCCGCCGTTATTTTCAACGATTTCTCTTACTATTCGGAGACCTCGCCCGTGGGACAGTTTATTAGGCTTGCTGGTCTGGAGCTCTTCACCGTTATACGCGGCAAGCCCATCGTAACTGTTTGTAATCTCAATTGATATCCACCCTTCGATACAAGTGCTGCTTGCTTTGATGAACCTTTCGGTAACGGGCACTCTGCAGCAGCCTTCAACCGCATTATCGATAATATTCGACAATAAGCGGACTAATTCAATATCCGATATCGGAAGAACATCGGGCAACTGTACCATAGCCTCAAAATGGATATGCATTACCTCGCATAAATTTGCCGTGTCCTGCATGATAGCGTCGGCAATGATGTTGTTTGAATATGTATTGTTGACAATTGAGCTTTTTTTCAGGTCGTTGTGAATCTCATTGATCAGAGAAAGCGCTTTTTCGTACTCATTATTGCTGATAAGCGCTGATACGGATGCCATCATATTCTTAAAGTCATGCTGGAACGCGTCAAACTTTTCCGTGTATTTTTTATATGATTGATAGTGCCGCATCTGGCGGGAAAGCTGTTCCTCAAGTTGTCTTGTATTAAGCTCATATTCAAGCTGCACGGAGACCCTAATTGCATGGCTCTCAACAAAAAGCATCAGCATCTTTACCATAAGGCAGGACAGATAGTATGTTATCGCAAGCCAGGTATACGGCACGTCATGATATCTCCCTTCATCGATTAGCGCCATATAAATAATCAGAACGACTCTTGAAACGGCGACAAACCTTACTTGATCAGGATATCTGAACAGTTGTTTTATTTCATTCTTGTGAGAAAATATCTCACGTCTTAAAACAAAGATTGATATTGAAAACAGGGCCGCTAATATCCATATCAGATCATTGTAAGTCTGGTTTCCAAATATATAATTAATACTCTCGTTTTTAAGTAATGAGAAGGCAGAAGCGATAATGCCCCTGCTACTGTATATCGAAAGAACATAAAACGTGGAAAAATACAAAGCCTGCAGATTGTTTGAATCAAAGGTCAGCCTAAACGCGACCATGACAGTTCCCATGACAATAAAAAAGCCTGCACGGTACAAATCATACTCTACCGACAAAACGAAGGCGGCAACGCACAGCACCACAGAAATGCAAAGATAAATCCATTGATTTCTCTTGCCTCGCAGGACTTTTTTGTACCACAACAGAAGAAATCCGCTATAAACTGAAGCCGCGGCGATAAGTATTGGCACAAGGGCCCCCCCTATTTTATCAGCTGCAGATTGTGCGACCTTACCGCATACTCGGAGAAAGCCTGCCTGACAAGCTTGGCATAGGTTCCGCCGATCGGCAGGCTCTCTCCCGTTTTAAGGAACACGCTCTGTTTATCAAATCTTGCAATATAAAGAAGATTTATTATATATGACCGATGTATGCGTATAAAATCTTTGTCTTTGAGCTCTTCCTGCAGCCTTTCTAAAGTCTGATAAAACTTGACGGTCTCTCCGCCGCCGTAATGTACGGCAACGATTCTTTTCCACACTTCAAAAAACGAGATTTCACTTATGGGAATCATCTTTGATACACCGCCGGACTCAAATATAAACATATCGCGCATTCTTTGGGAAGCAAGAGATACCGCTCTCAGAAATACTTGTTCAAATTTGCTCTCGGTGGTTCTATCTTTAAGTAAATACTGCACCGGAGCAATGTCGAAAGCATCATATACATAGGATTCACTGCCGGTCAGAAATACTATGTCCGCTTTACACCCCTGTGTTCTCAACATTTTCGCCACATCGATTCCGTTCACGTTTCCAAGCCGGATATCCAGATAAATGATGTCCGCCGAATTATGCGAATCCATCAGGTAAGAAAGCAGCTCTTCCCCTCCGAAAAAAGTTGAGATCATAACTTCTATATGGTTTTTATCCGCTATTTCTGTTATAAGCCGCGCGTATTTGTTAAGAGCACCGGAATCATCATCACATAAAAGGACATTTGTCATTGCTATACCCCAAAATTTTCCGAATCATTCCTATATACTACTTTTTAACATAATACTACAAACCAATATCTGATGCAATTTTAAAAATGTGCTCATTTGGAACAATTATTGATACATTCGGAACATCAGCCTTTTCGAAAAACTGAAAATTGATATAATTATAATGAGCATTATAAAACGAGATAAAAAAAGGGCGGTTTATGATTAAATTTGATAGTTTCGATGATGCTCTTAAACAAATTACTATGTTAAGAGATTTGTATTGGGGAGTACGGGTTGTGAACCCCGATAACAAGGAGGTACCATTATCGTTATTGCCCGATTTTAATGCCGAGAAACGTTCTCAATGCTACAAGCTACGGGAAGAAGGACTAATCTGCGAAAACTGCGTTTCCGCACGAGCCCTTAGCGAAAACAGAATATTTATCAAATTTGTAGGCCAAAAAACGAAATCTATCAGGTCACGGCAGTTCCGATTTCAATATGCGATGAAAGCTTGGTAATGGAATTAATCCAGGATTTAACTGAAAAAATGTGCTTCGAGGACGGAGAATTCAACGAGCTTGAAAAAGCGATACTGTCCATTTCCGAGCGTATTGTTGGTCTTGTGAGCAGAGACGAAATGACCTCTTTGCTTAATCGGCGCTTCATCGACGAGAGGCTGCCCACCGAACTGACAAATGCGTGTCTCTCCGATATTCCGCTGTCAATTATTTTTATGGATATCGATTCCTTCAAAGACATCAACGACAAATTCGGCCATTTAGCGGGGGATCAGGTTATTCGCAGAGTCGCGCAAATCATCGAAAAAAGCATACGCCTTGAGGATAATTGGGCGGCGAGATATGGCGGCGACGAATTTTTATTGTGTTGTCCCGGCGCCGATAACAGGGCGGCAATAAAAATTGCCGAAAAGATAAGGAAGCGCATCGAGAAAGAAACATTCAAAATCGATAACGATTTCGTCACTGTCACCTGCAGTTTTGGGGTAAGGACCATAAACAGCGGAGACCGCAGACTGTCAGCTCACGATCTAATAAACCAGGCGGACAGAAACCTATATGAAGCGAAAAACTCCGGGAAAAACAGGGTGGTTTAGTTTTGCTTAACGCGTAAAAGCAGCTAATCCGGCCTATCTGAACGGCTTAATGTATAGATCTCTCAGATATCGTATCCGATGTTGAATTGATAATAACAAAAAAACTATCGTGCCTGTCGGCAAGATAGTTTCCTGTTATTATATATGTATACAACATTTTTCCGGCTTTGTCTGAAAGTCGCAGAGCGTCTGACACAGAGTAATATTTCAGTTTTCTTCAGGGGTATACAGCAGCAACGAGCAATAAATCACGCCATCCGTGTTCTCATAGAAGCCCGCCTCTGCATAGGAAAACTTTTTGCTCATTATATTGGCGCGGTGCGATTTGGAATTCATCCACGCCTTCACAACATCTGCGGGCGCGGAATAACCGTATGCCAGATTTTCACCGGCAGATTTATAAATCAGGCTGAAATCAGAATATACAGTCGAGCAGCTTGACCCGTTCGGTCTTATGTGGGCGAATACAGCCGCGGATTCCTGTGCTCTGACTCCCGCCGGTTTAACAAGAGTTTCCAGGCGGCTTAGAGCGGACAGGTTCTCATTTGCCCTCTCAACGTTTACAAGCCTGATTACTTCGGCTGTAAATGCTTCAGGCGTATCGAAATTTTGATTTTCGCTTAGCTCCGCATCCGCGGTGGTTATTACGTTTATTCCCTGTTCCCAGCCGGCGTATGCCGGAATAGTGTTTATTGCGACGCAAAAAAGCACAATTATTGATACTGCTGCGTTTTGAATGCTCTTTCTGAACAAAATACATCATCCTCTCCGGTTTTGCCAGGTAACTGCCATTTTCCTACCACGCAAAAAGAGCTCTGTTCGGGCAACCAAACAGAACTCACCAAAGAAAAAATAATGATGAAACAATTTCGGCAACCCGGCTGTCATAGTTTAAAAAAACCTTAAACCCGTGGCTTTGCGTCCTACCCTTTCGGATAGTTTGCTATTATCGATTTGTATGAGACAAAAATAAGTATACTCTATTTATAGAATAACTCGTTTTAGAAAAAAAATCAAGAGTTTTTTACAAAAACGATCATCCGATTGCGGAAGTATCCTCATCGTAGTATTCATTCGGGGTCATGCCATTTATATCCGTCAGGCGAGCTCGGACTATCAGCCTGTGGCTGGACACGAGATAAGGCGTGCATGTTATCAGTGTCAGTGAGTAATCCTCACCGTCAATGTCGTTAAGCACCCACGTCTCGTCCGGCAAAACTGCGAATGAATCATAGACAGAGTAGGTAAAAACATTGCCGTTCGCCTTCAAAACAACACTGTCACCTGATTTTAGCTTATAAAGGTAACGGAAAGCGGTCGTGTTGTGCCCAGCAATCGCACAGTTGCCTTCCTCTCCAAGCCCGACGGTACCTGAAACGTGACCGACACCGTAGCGCATCTGTCTCTGCGTTCCCTCCAGAACATTTTGAGAAACATTAAGCACGGGTATTTTCAGTATTCCGAGCTGAAAATAGACATCTGAGGGCGCATCCTCCGCTTCGCTCCCCGGCAGCTCCGCCGTTTCTTCTTGTCCGCTGATTGAGGAATCATCATTTAGAGCGTCATCGGCATCTTCAACAACGCTGTCCGCATCTTCACCTCTTAGGACAACCGGCGTCGGGTCAGGCAGCGACGATTCATCCTGTTCGACACCTGCACGCGCGCCCCACGGGTATCTGCTGGCTTCGACACAGATTGCTGCCGCAATCAGAGCTATTCCCGTAATTATCAGAACACGTGAAAGTTTTTTTCTCTCAGCATGCTTTTTCTGCATTCAAATTCCTCCAAGTGGAACATAATCTTGCGCTTATTATAGAGTATTGGGCTATACAATTCAACAATTTGTAATTAAAGACAATAATAATTACTGTTACTGTTTTCTGTTGATTTTTTGTGCATCCTCTGATAAAATAAAAAATAATTATGTATACCAATTTTTTCAGCGAAAACATCGGCACTTTTCTTCAGATCCGCGCATTAATTCAGAATAATTCTGCGTGAAGACCAACTTATAAATACAGACTATAGAGGGAAAAAGATATGAAAAGATTACAGAGAACAAAAGCGATTTCCGTCGCTGTTGCCTTGCTGCTCATAATGCAGCTGCTGCTCGGTGTGTCGGCTTATAGCGAAGGCGTCCCAGACGGATCCGTACAAAGCCCCGATAGCGAGCCGGTGGTCGGACTTTTCGCCAGCGGCGGGACAAGCGGAGTGTTGTCTGACATCACAAATACTGAATACCTGCTTATCCACGGCACAAGCGGCACAAATCCCACCAGTATCACTATTAAAGACGGAGCAACCACATTGTTGCCTGATGCCAGCGGCAATTACAGCAATGTCCCGACAGGCGCAACGCTGGCGATCAATCTTGGCTTTGAGCTGTCGGATGGTGACGGCGATAGAATTTACGACTACGATGGAACCGAATATTTTACCTTTCAATTGCCAGAAGGTATAACCTATAGTCCCACCTCTGTTGATATAAAGCTTGGCAGCGGCAGCACCTCTATTGCAACGGGTACGATTACTGGAGATACCCTCACGGTGCAGTTTAATAGCGCGATAGCGGGCAACCACGGCATTTGGGGCTATGTCAAAATGACCGGTACCTTTGACAGCATGTCTTCCGGCGGCGAGGATACCATAATCCAGCTCGGCTCGCAAACCATAACCATAACCCGTAACCCTACAGACCCACTTCCTCCCGTCGGTGAAATCAATCTGGGAAAAACCGGCGCTTACGACCCTTCGACAAATCAGATTACCTGGACGGTCACGGTAACGCCCTCATCGGTCGATCAGGATATCAGCGGCTACAAAATAGTCGATACATATAGTGCCAATCAGGTCTATGTGGCTGGTTCGTTTAAGGTTGGCAGCACAGATGTGCTCGACGCGGACATCGGCGGCGGAGCCAGTCCAATTACATACGTCTTCCCTGCCGACACAAAGGGTACTCAGGTAATTACATATCGCACTTCTCCCTCCGGCGCGTTCGACTTTTCCACACAGTTCAATAACCAGGCTGTACTGAGAGACCCTGCGGACGCTCTTGTTAAGTCCGCGGAAAAAACCATAACCCTCGGCACCATTATCAAAAAAGAGGGAACCAACATCCAGCCCGACGGACAGGGAATCATCAACTGGACCGTGACCGTGAAGCTTCCCCAAGCTTCCGACGGCGGATCATATTATCTCCCCAACGCAAGGATTATCGATAATATGGACAGTAAGCTGAGCTTGATTACGGACGGATCTCGTCCAATTCAGATCAGCTTTGACGGAGGCTCTACATATACCGATGTTCCCAGTGGGACGGATAAGGGCGAATACAGTGTCTCCGTGAATACGCTGACCTATGATTTCCCAGCCGATCAGCCATATACGGGTACAACAACCGTGTTCAAATATTCCACGATGGTTACAGACTGGAATGCGGATATGATGGATAACGACCCAATCACCTTCATGAACAACGCAAAGTTCGAGTGGATGACAAATCCCGGCGGCCTCCATAACGACGGCAGCGGAAGCGCGGTCAGCATCGGCACCGGAACGGTGACCAAGACGGCGGGCGGCGGCGGACTTGTCCTCAAGTCTCTGGCAAGCGGCTGGACTTCTCAGTCAGCCTATGACAGAACCTCCACGACGAGCGGCGACTATATCAAATGGAAGATTGTTGTCAACAGCAATAAGGTTTCGTTGGCTGACGCCTATATCACGGATGCGGTTCAGTCCGGGCACGAGCTGGTCGTCAGCACCGAATATCCCCTGACAGTCAAGAAAAACAGCGAGACTGCCGAGACATATAATAGTGCCGATACCCTCGCGAACGGTACGCTCTCGTCCATAACTTCAAGCTCATTCAGATACGATTTCATCGGAAATCCCATTACCGACACCTATACTATCGAATACTACACACAACTCAATGACGCGGGACGCGACACGATGTACGCCGGCACCAATAAGGTCAGCGCAAGCAAGGTCTTTCAGAATAAGGTTACTCTGAATTACGGCATCGGCCTGACTGCTGATTCCAGTGCTACAAAGACCTATACTCTTGAAATGCTGAACAAGGCTGTGAAAACCGGCTATAACATCGGCGACCACACCGTTAAGTGGCAGCTCGTTGTCAACCGCAATATGCTGCCAATGACAAGCTCCTCGGTTTCAGACACCGTAGAGGACGGTATGGTGATAGACTATGGAAAACCAATCAGCATTAAGGCAGATAACGGCTCCGAAGTCACGCTCACCACTTCCGCGTATTCGGGGGTAGACACTCTGCTCACAGGTGCGCTGTACGCTGTGTCGAACAGCGACAAGACGCTTACCGTTACTCTTCCCCCTTCCACCTCCAGTCAGTTTACCATCACCTACTGGACAAGAGTGACGGACGACAGGCTCATAGATACAGACACAGCCTTCTGGGGAACAAACAAGCAGCACACTTTCACCAACACCGCGACGTTACAAATATCTGGGAAAACCGATATTACTACCACCTCTTCGGTAACCGCCAAAAACCCTGTGATTTCAAAGTCACACGATTATAACGCAAGCAACCCTTATGAAATCATAAATTGGACCGCCGTGGTCAATCCCGCTCAAATAGCGCTCAACAGCGGCGTCGTTACGGATACACTCAACGGCAGCATTGAGCCTGTGGCCGGTTCCGTCAAGCTGTATTCAACGGCTATTAACGCCAGTGGAAACCCGACGGGCACGCAGACGCAGGTTGCTCTGGCACAGGGCGGCACGGCGGACGGGACAAGCGCCGCCTATACCTATTCCGGCAAGGTCCTAACAGTCAGTCTGCCCACACCGACGAGCAGCGCATATGTTCTCAAATTCCAGACAGTTATATCCGACGATGCGACGGTGGACTTTACAAATTCCATTTCCCTCGCCGCCGGCAGCACAAATGGATCGGGCGTCTCAACTTTAGTCGATATTCACGAGATCACCGCTATCGGCGGTATGTATTCCAACAGCATCACTGTCCACAAAACCGACGGCGCGGGGCATAACCTCAAGGGAGCTGTGTTCGCGCTATTGAATAAGAACGGAAATCCGGTGAAGAGGATGGAAGGCGGAACTCTTCAGGAGATCAGAAGCACCACGGATGACAACGGAAACGCGGTGTTTGATAACCTTCCCAGCTGGGTGTTCTATGTCAAGGAGATAGAGCCTCCGGCAGGATATCTGATTGATAGTACGGCCAATATGTCCGTCAACGGCGGCACTGCAATCAGCGGCGATGTAACTGTCGACGCAACAGATACTTTTGGTAAGGAAGACGTCGTAATAAACAAAACCGGAGCGGGGGGCGCGCTGCTTTCAGGAGGAACCTTCACGCTGACAGGTAAGGATTACGCACTGAATGATGTCACCAAGACGGCTTCTGCCGCAAATGGCATCGTGACCTTTGTAGACGTTCCTATCGGGACGGGACAGTATACGATTAAAGAAACCGCCGCTCCCGACGGCCATCTGGTATCGGCAGAAGAGATCAAGGTAACAGTCGGCTACAATGCTGCAAAGACAGCCGTCAATGTCACCTATCCCTCCGATAAAACTATCGAAAACACCCCTATTGCGGCAACCAGCACACAAATTTCCTTTAAAAAGGCCGATTTGGATGGCAATGCAATAGACCTTACCGCCTTGGGCGGAGCCTTCATCCTGAAAGGAACAGATTATAAAGATAACAGCGTAAACAAATCCGCCTCTGTTTCCGCGGACGGGACGGTGTCCTTCTCCGACGTCACCATAAGCAAAGGCAAATACCAAATCTTTGAAACTGTCACACCTACCGGTTATCTAAACCCCAACGACAGCCCCACGACAAAGGGCATACTCGATGTTGAGGTCAAGTACAACAGCACCAACAGCGGCCTGGTCGTGATCTTCACAAAACCCGACGGCTCTGCGGCCGACACAAATGGAAGCGGAAGCACAATATTCAAAAATGCGCCTGCGGTCGGAGACGTTACTTTCCAAAAAATCAGCTCGTCCAGCCCCAGCGTCCAAATCAGCGGCGGAAACTTTAAAATCAGCGGTACAACAATTGATGACACGCCCTATGAGGCCTATTCGAGCGCTGTAAACGGAGTTGTCACCTTCGCCGACGTCCCGGTAGTCAAAGACGGCACATCCTATACCATCACCGAGACAGCGGCGCCTGCCGGGTATCTGCTCACAGCTCTGCAGCTGACGGCAAAAGTCGAATACACGGACGCAACAAAAACAGCAATAATCGTTACCAATCCTCTTACCGATCTCAAAAACGACCCGGCACCTATTACTGCCAACACCAGCATATCTGTCATCAAGACCGATGAAAACGGGAACAAGCTGTCAGGAGCGGAGTTCCATCTGTACAGCAAAACCGGAATCGTTATTGCAACAGCAGTCTCCGACGCGAACGGACTTGCTGAGTTTAACAATGTTCCTGCCGATACAGGCTATACGATAGCAGAAACGAAGGCGCCGGAAGGGTATGAACTGAATTCAAGCGTTATATCCTTCTCAGCGGCCGCCGCAACTCCGCTGACCTTCACTGTCATAAACAAAAAACAGGCGCCGAAAACCGGAAGCATCAGCATTCTGAAAACCAATGAGAGCGGAGCCGTACTTGCAGGAGCCGAGTTCACCTTATATGATGCCGGTGGTCAGCCAGTTCAGACCGTTGTTACCAAGCCTGACGGTACTGCAGAATTCAACAATGTTCCCGAAGGTTCCTATACCATAACCGAGACCCGCGCTCCGCTCGGATTTATCGCTTCTGCCGGCAGCGTGAGCGTTAATGTAACAAGCGGGTCTACGCAGTCACTGACGTTTATAAACAAGACCGCCACAACCTCTGAAACCGGTAAGCTTCAGATCGTCAAGGTTGACAAGGATTATCACCCTCTGGCCGGCGCGGAATTCACGCTTTATGATAAAGACGGAAATACGCTTGCCAAGAAGACTTCAGGTTCTGATGGAATGGTTGTTTTTGATGGACTCGCACCGGGTAGATACTCTGTTAAGGAAACAGCGGCCCCACAGGGATACGTGCTGTTTACCGACCCGATGGAATTTGAAATTAACTCGTCCACGACAACTTTGTCTTTTACTTTGAAAGATTTAGCGAAAGACGATGATTCGGATGTTGCCGGCTGGACTGAAGACAATCCGAATGATGATTCAGGCAATAACAATCAGGGTGGCACGCTGCCCAAAACCGGAGGCATTCCGGATACGTTATTCATACTGCTGGCTGGTATGTTCCTAATTCTTTCAGGTCTGATTGCAGCTAGGCCTAAAACGAAGCACAAAAAGCGCTAACTTTTTAAAGATCACATGCGTGTCTAAATAATACTAAATCTAAGTAACTCTTTGAGGACGAAAGTCCGTAATAAGCAGAAGAAAGTGGCTCCGGTTTTTCCCGGTTGCCACTTTCTATTAGTTTTATGAACATTAGGCAAATTGCATCTGATTGCATCTGGCGGATGTGCTTATGGGCTGACGGCGGATATATGATTACTGAATTCCTGGAT
Source organism: Oscillospiraceae bacterium (assembly GCA_034927185.1). Taxonomy (GTDB): domain Bacteria; phylum Bacillota; class Clostridia; order Oscillospirales; family Oscillospiraceae; genus UBA2658. The sequence goes on from JAYFQM010000070.1 coordinate 11,109, forward strand.
TAATTTCTGAACAATTGATCGAAAAAGCCCAATAGCGAACAGAGCGTTCCTGAACGTAGCCAGCCTGCCGCTGGCTGCACGGGGCAGAGACTTTTGACCTTGTTCATTATTAAGCAGCCCCGCATATACCGCACATGAGGTTTAGCTTGCATGAAAAAGGCGCGTTTATATCGAAACGCACCCTTTTATATATAAGTCTCACTCGGGCGCTAAAGTCCTGCAAGCCCTTGCTCCAGATCGTCTATTATATCCTCAACATTTTCCAGACCCACTGAAAGACGTACGAGCCCTTCCGAGATTTCGGAAAGCGCCAGCTCCTCGGTCGAATACGTTGAATGTGTCATGGATGCTGGATGTTCGATCAGCGTCACCGCGTCTCCTAGAGATACGGCAAGTGTACACAGCTCAAGGCTGTTGAGGAGCTTTTCCCCGTCTGCGCGGTCGCCCTTCAGTTCGAACGAAACCATGCCGCCGAATCCGTTGCGCATCTGTCTTTTCGCAATTTCGTGACCCATGTGATCCGGCAGGCCGGGATAGTAAACCTTCTTAATCTTGGGATGCCCGGTCAGATACTCCGCTATCGCCATTGCGCTTTCACAGTGGCGCTGCATGCGGATCTCCAGTGTCTTCAAGCCGCGCAGAATCAGGTACGCCTCGTTTGCGGCCATGACCGAGCCGGTCATATCCTTAAGACCGATAAGTCTTGCGGCTGAAATCGTTTCAGCGTCGCTTACAACGAAACCGGCAATAACATCCCCGTGGCCGTTCAGGTATTTTGTGGCGGAGTGAACGACGATGTCAACACCCTCGTCCAGCGGAGTCTGAAGGTAGGGCGAGGAAAATGTGTTATCGCATATGACTTTTATATCCGGGCAGTATCCATGCGCGATATCGGATACTTTCCGAAGGTCGATAATCTTCATATTCGGGTTTGCCGGCGTCTCAATATATACAATTTTCGTTTTGGAAGTCAGCGCTGCCCTGTACGCTTCTTCATCGGTGGTGTCGACAAATGTCACCTCAACTCCAAAGCGCGTTATGTGCTTGGATAAAAACTCAAAAGTGCAGCCATACAGAGTTTTGTCTGCGATAATATGGTCGCCAGCAGAAACCAGCGGCCAGATTACGGATGTGATAGCGCCCATACCGGAGCTTGCGGCAAGCGCCGCTTCGCCGTGTTCCAGCACCGCTACTCTGGCTTCAAGCATGGAAACGGTAGGGTTTCCAACGCGCGTATAAAAATATCCGTTGTCCTCGCCCGCAAATATGGCCGCTCCGTTCGCGCACGATTCAAACTCGAATGCAGCCGTCTGATAAATCGGAACGGCGACCGCCCCATAGGCGTCCTTCATCTTCCCCGCATGTATCGCCTGAGTGGCGAAACCCGGTGTTTTTCTTTTACCCATTATCCGGTGTCCTTCCCATTATTTAAGTAATATTACAAAAATCCGGACAAGCCGCCTCGTGCATCGCCCGCTGAAAGCGCAAAAGGCGCGCTCTGATTTACTGCTCGAAATAGCGTTTCAGGTCATAGGGAGGAAAAATTCCTTTTTCTGTTACGACACCATCACACAGTTTGGGAGGCGTAACGTCAAAAGCGGGATAATATCCTTTCACGCCCTCCATCGTGGTCCTTGTCCCCATTGCGTCCATTACAAGATTGGGGTCACGCTCCTCGATTACCACGGAGCTCATGTCGGGATGGCTCGGATTGGGCGTCCCTGTCACAAAATAGGGTATACCCCAGTAGCTCGCAGCAAGCGCAATCTGGAAAGTGCCGATTTTGTTGACAATATGCCCGTCCATCGTTATAACGTCCGCTGCGGAGGTAAAGAGGTCAACCTTCTTCTCCTTCATTGTGCACCCCGGCATATTATCGGTGATTACCGTCACGTCAAAGCCCATATCGCAGGCGACCGAAGCGGTCAGCCGGGCACCCTGAAAATACGGGCGAGTTTCCGGGCAGATGACCTTGACAGCGTTCCCGCGCTCCCTGCACTCACGAAGCATGGTCCCGATGATGGTCTCGGCGAAGCACTGGGTCATTATTGTTCCGTTCATAGGTATCTTATCAGCGAGGAGCTTACCGATTATCGCATATTTGCGATAGTTTTCCTCAATCTGATCTATCGCGTTCTGCTGCAGCGCATCGACCAACGCGCTGCCTGTTCGTCCTGAAGCAATCTCTCTTCGAGCAACATCCATGGCGCGCTCCGTAATCCGCTCCATTTTAGCGGCTGTGGTAGGCCTTGCGTGTGAAAGCGTATATGCCGCTTCCTCCATATATGCGGTCAGCTCCGCCCCGCCGAGGTTCTTTGCCTCGTAAGCCGCGAGCGCCATACCCATTGCGGCGGCGAGGTAAGGTCCTCCGCTCTGTGTTACCATATCGGCAATAGCCTGTGCGACCTCCTCATGACGGCAACAAATTACATATTCCTTACGGACCGGATAGATGCGGCGGTCCAGAATACGTACCGCGCCGTCCTCATACCAGGCAACGTTTTCATAGCGAAGCAGAAAGCCCACGCCTTCGTCAGCTCTTGCCATAACTGTTCCTCCTGTCTTCATTTTCCGCCCATGACGGAAATATATTTTTCAGGTATGGTCACGATTTCACCGTTCCCCATCGCAATCGAGCATATCTTTGCTGCGTCCTCAACATATATTGCGCGTATATGCGCGCGGGCCAGCGTATCTCCCACGGTCAGGACGCCATGGTTTGCCAGAAGGCAGCCGGTGCGCTCCTTCAGCACCTTTACCGCTTCTAGTCCGACTTCCCTTGTTCCCGGCACCGCGAAGAGCGCCAGCGGTATATCACCGCCAAGAAAGGGCACCATCTCGATAAGGATGGTGGGTATGCTCTTATTGTTGACCGCAAAAGCCGTGGCGTAAGGAGAATGGGTATGTATAATGGCACGGACCTCCGGCTTTGCCTCATAGACCGCCGCATGCATACGCCATTCCGAAGAGGGGTTATGCTTCCCTTCCAATACCGTACCGTCAAGCTTCATCGCCACCATGTCTTCGGCTGTTATGGTCTCATATGCAATCGAAGTAGGGGTAATAACCATTATTTCGCCGTTAAACAGGCTGAGATTACCGCTTGTACCGGCAAACAACTTTTCGGAATACGACTGCCTTGAGTAGTCGCAAACTTCCTGCTTCATCTGTTCAATCGTCATTTTTCATATGTTCCTTTCCGACGTTCTCTGCCGTACCGCCGTATTATGACAGCCAATATAGCGGCTTTTCATCAAGCGTGAGCTTCAATTTCTTCTGAAGAGCTATGGATGCCGTGTTGTTCGTCAGCACATGGCAATACGGAAGCCTTGAATTCTGAAGGCACCAGTTGATGAGGTGAGCCTCAAGCAACTCTGCGATACCGCGGCGGCGGTATTCGGGTAGCACCTCGAGCAACCCCATAGCGCCCTCTTCGTGTATACCCGTAAAACCGGCGCACTTGCCGCCGATGAACGCTCCAGCCATGTAATCGTTAAGGCGTTCCCGAATATGATCCTCGTTTGATCCGGGATGGTGGTAATTCTCCAAAATAAACGGCATATCTGAAATATCGAGCTGTCTGACCAAAACGTCGTCCCGCACGATTGAAATCGGTCCGCCTGTATATACTGCCTGCAGGCACTCAAAGCATTCTCGAAAAATGCCGCTTTCCATCAGTTTGTCGCGGACGGAGCTTTCGCAAACAAGCGCGACAAATGTGTCGGAAAACAGGGAAAGCTCCGCAGCGCTTCCCGCAGCATAAACTATGCGCCGCCGCTTGAGAACCACGCCGTCCTCCTCATCATACAGAACGGAGGCTCCCAAATTATAGAAATCCTGTAAAAATCCAAATCGAAAAGGATCCTTTCGGACCCACCGTAAATCATTCATATTCTATCAGGCAAAAACCGCCCGTCCCTCGTATATAATCCCGTTAACCGTCCGCTGCAGATAATTAAATCTATTGTCATCCGGTTTGGTTGGTTATTGTTGTTTTTATATCATTTTTTACAGTCAGAACTGGTTAAATAACTTAACAGGACAAATATAACACATCTTGTCAGGTTCTGTCCAGTATGATTCTTGTATTTTTGTGGATTTGATTATCAAATCTAATGGTTAGGGCATCTTGGCGCGTCATTATGTTTAATGTTGTTCATTTATGTTCAATTGACACGTATCGCCTACCGTGATACAATAAGATATAACAGCAAACAATCCGCGCGTAGAAACGCGACGTTATTTTTTGTGGAGGTTTACTAATGGAATTTACCTATGCTTACTTTGAAAAAATCGCTGATTTTCTCAGAGCGAAGGTGCCTTATACGCCTGAGATAGCCGTCATTCTCGGTTCTTGCCTCGGCCCTTTTGCCGATCAGATCGAAGATCCCATAGTAATTGATTATAAGGATATTCCCAATTTCCTTGTCTCGACAGTCTCTTCCCATGCCGGCAAGATGATTTTTGGCACTGTCGGCGGACGCAGGGTAGTCTGCATGTCGGGCCGCTTCCACACCTATGAGGGTTACTCTTATGAGCAGCTGGTCATCCCTATACGGGTATTCAAGCTTCTCGGAGTCAAAGCCACTATTATCACCAACGCGGCCGGAGCCGTGAACACCGACTATCGTCCCGGCGACGTTATGGTCATTTCGGACCATATCAAGCTCACCGGTGACAGTCCTCTGCGCGGTAAGAACGTTCCCGAATTCGGTGACCGCTTTTTTAATACGACGCTCATGTACACTCCTGAGCTGTGCGAGCTTGCCTTGGAATGTGCCAAGGGCTCCGGGCTGACAGTACACAAAGGTGTTTATTTCTTCTTCACCGGCCCTCAGTTTGAAACTCCGGCTGAGATCCGCGCGGCGCGCGTTCTCGGCGGCGATGCTGTGGGTATGTCTACGGTGACGGAGGCACTGACCGCTGCTCACTGCGGGATGCCGCTGCTGGGCCTTTCGGTGATTACGAATATGGCTGCCGGCATACTGGACCAGCCGCTTACCAGCGGGGAAGTGGACGAAACCGCAAAGATAATATCGGGAAGGTTCAGCGAATATGTAAAGACACTTGTCTGCAGAATGTGAGGTTAGGCTATGAGACTGCTGCTGAAAAACTGTGACATACTTGCAACAGAGAATGGGGCTTTCAGTTGGATAAAAAACGGCTTTTTGGGCATAGACGGACCCGTTATAGATTATATCGGCAAAGAAAAGCCCTCCGATTATTACGACAGGGAAAAGGATATGAGCGGCAAACTGCTTATCCCGGGACTAATAAACTGTCACGGCCATACCCCAATGGTCCTGCTCCGCGGAATCGGCAGCGACCTGCCACTGAAGGAATGGCTGTTTGAAAAAATGATACCGGTGGAGGACCGTCTTACCGCCGAGGACATCCGCGTCGGCAATCAGCTGGCTCTTCTGGAAATGATCTCCAGCGGTACAACAAGCTATTCCGATATGTATTTTGAGACTCAAACCGCCGTTGAGAACTCGATTGCGGCCGGTATCCGTGCGAACCTCTGCCGCCCTGTCCAGTCCTTCGACGAAAACATCAAATATACCGATGATTTTAGGGTGAGGCAGTCAATGGAGCTGTTCCGCTCATACCATGGCGCCGCCGACGGACGCATAAGAATAGATTTTGCCATACATGCGGAATATACAAGCTTTGAGCACATCGTGGAGGCGTACTCCGCAGATTGCAAAGCACTTGGTGGTAGGATGCATATACATCTGTCCGAAACAAAGCGCGAGCACGATGACTGTGTCAAAAGATACGGCAAGACCCCGGCGGAATGGTTCCGTGATCTGGGGACCTTTGATACTCCGACAGCTGCGGCCCACTGTGTAGCCGTGACGGATAACGACATGGATATCCTAAAATCAAAGGGTGTCAGCGTTATCCACAACCCATCCAGCAACCTGAAGCTGGGCAGCGGCTTTGCCCCTATCCCGAAAATGTTGGAAATGGGCATTAACGTTGCTCTCGGTACCGATGGCGCCGCAAGCAACAACAACCTCAATATGATGGAGGAACTGCACCTGGCATCCATCATGCACAATGGTTATTCCCATGACCCCGTTCTGATGAAGCCTGCTGAAACTCTGAAGATTGCCACCGCCAACGGAGCTAAGCTTCAGGGCCGGAGCGATACGGGCTCGCTTGAAGTCGGAAAAAAGGCTGACATCGCGGCCTTCGATTTGGACAAGCCACACCTTATGCCAAACTTTGACGTTATGGCGCTGCTTACCTACGCGGCGCAGGGAAGCGACGTCTATATGACCATGGTAGACGGACATATTCTTTATGAAAACGGCGAGTACCTAACTTTAGACGAGGAAAAGATCCGTTTTGAAGTCAAAGCCGCCCTCAAGCGCATATACGGCTGATAAAAAACTATTTCGCAAAAACAAGGCGGAGCTTTCGCTCCGCCATTCTTGCAATTCTCTTATTTTCCTTCCAAAAGGCTGACTTTTTTCTTCTCAAACAGCTTGCGCCAGGCGTCGTCCACGGGTTCATCCGTTATTACATAATCGAGCTTTTCAACGTCGCAGGTAGCGATGAAGCCGGATTTGCCGAATTTTGTGTGATCGGCCAGAAGATAGACCGTATCAGAGTTTTCGATCACATTGCGGCGTACGTCCGCAGTCTTTTCATCTGAGTCGTTCAGTCCGCGTGTCAGGTCAATCGCGCGGCAGGACAGAAACGCCTTATCAACGCAGTGCTGTTGCAGGTATTTGACTGTTTCCAGCCCGAAGAAGCCCTCCAGCGAATTGTTGAAAATACCGCCCGTCGAAATCAGCTGTATGTTTTGGCAGCCCGACAGTCGCCCTATTACTCTGTGGGAGTTTGTAACGACCGTAAGAGGAATCTGCGTTATCTCGTCGCAAAGCGCAAGAACCGTCGTGGAATGGTCAAGAAATATACAGTCGTGCGGAGATATAAATCTTACCGCCTGTTTACAAATGATTCTCTTGGCGTCTACAAGAAGTTCGCTTTTCACGGTATTCGGAACATTCACCGCCTTGCGGTCTTTGATAACGGCCCCGCCGTATGAGCGCAGCAGAAAGCCCTCCTGCTCCAGTTCCTCAAAGTCTCTGCGAATGGTCTGTCCGCTCACATTGAACTTCTCTGACATTGCGGCCACCGTTGCTGTTTTATATTCCAACATATAGCGCTTGAGTTCTTCTCTTCTCTGCACTGTCATCATAGTTCTAAACCCTTCCTATCTCGCGCTGTAAGCCCGCTGATTTCAATCATGTGCCGGATACTTAATGCGGCTTGATGATTCCCTTCGAATTCCCCGCTTTTTTAACCGCAACAGATTTGACAGTTTCTCTCAGTTACCACTTACAGCTGTGATTATGCCACAAAACTCCGGATTCGTCAACAATTAATGTTGAATTATGGAGATTTGGTAGTTTCGTCGTGGCAAATAAAGCTTAAAGTATTCTTTGCCAGATTAGACCGGAGGTTATATAAATGATTAATTTTGATTATTCCATACCGACTGTTGTCCATTTCGGGCGAGGCCAGATTGCGAAGCTGGGGTCCGAAATCGCATCACGTGCCGGGCGCGTGCTCGTCGTTTACGGAGGCGGTTCGATCAAGCGAAACGGCGTATATGACGGCGCTGTTGCCCAGCTTCGCTCGCACAACATTTATTTTACCGAGCTTTCCGGTGTGGAGCCAAATCCGAAGATAGGCACGGTGCGGACCGGCGTAGGCCTTTGCCGCGAGCAGAATCTGGACGGCATTCTGGCTCTTGGTGGCGGCTCGGCCATCGACTGTGCCAAGGCCATTGCCGCCGGCGCGCTTTATGACAGCGATCCCTGGGATTTTATTACGGGAAAAGTCCGCCCAGAAAAGGCTCTGCCCATATTTACCGTGCTGACAATAGCCGCGACGGGCTCCGAAATGGACTCCATTGCAGTAATCTCCGATGCTGGCAGCAACGAAAAAATCGCGTTTGCAGCAGACTGATGCCTCCCTGTATGCTCCATTCTCGACCCCTCCTACACCTTCTCCGTGCCCGCCGGACAGACTGCCGCAGGCACGGCGGACATCATGTCTCACGCTATGGAGAACTATTTCAGCCGTGTTGAATCGGCCTATCTTCAGGACCGGGCGGCGGAAGCGATACTCCAAACCTGCATACACTACGGCCCGTTGGCTCTTCGCGAGCCGGACAACTATGAAGCGCGGGCAAATCTTATGTGGGCATCTTCCTGGGCGATAAACGGTATTCTGGCTCTTGGAAAACCCGTACCATGGAGTGTCCACAGCATAGAGCACCAGCTCTCCGCATATTACGACATTACCCACGGAGTAGGTCTTGCGATACTGACCCCAAACTGGATGCGTTATGTTCTTAATGGTGAAACAGAGCGCCGTTTCGCCGAGTACGGCGTACGCGTATGGGGACTGAGCATGGAGCTGCCAACGCGGAGACTGGCTGAAAAAGCGATAGCTCAGACGCGGGATTTCTTCCGTTCACTGGGCCTTCCCTCGACTCTAACGGAAATTGGGATAGACAGCCGATACTTTGAGGAAATGTCCCGCAAGGCGCACGGCGCAGTCTTCGACAGGACTTTTGTTCCCTTAGAAGTTGAAGATATTAAGAAAATCTATGAAATGAGCCTTTAATTTAAGGAACCGGCAGTTGAAAATACTACCGGCTTTTTTAATCCTGCCCGCTTCCCACAAAGGCAAAGGGCATGAGCTCACGCATTGTCATGGAGCTCGTTTCGCTGCCGTCGGCATTTGCCATAATAACTTCCAGGTCGGGGTTGAAGTCAAAGAGATACTGGCGGCAGAATCCGCAGGGAGATACCGGATGCTTCGCATCTGATACAACCGCGATAGCGGCAAAATCCTGATATCCCTCTGAAACCGCCTTTACTATGGCGCAGCGCTCCGCGCATATACTTGACAGCGTCGAACGTATTTCTACGTTACAGCCTGTGAATATCTCTCCGTTTGTGGTGAGCAGCGCCGCACCGACACGGAAGCCGCTGAACGCCCGCGCATTCAAGCGCGCCTCTGCCGCCATTGCCACAAGTCTCTCCTGTAAAAGCTGATCCATCGTCAGCACTCTCCTTTCAAAAGGCCGGGAAAGAAATACTTTCTACCGGCGGAGGCTTTCATTTCGTCCCATTGAGCGAGGATTTTTATTGCCTCCGCACCCGCTAGACAAGCCCTTTTCTCCGCATCCGGGTCTTCGTTCCACTCTCCGGTTATACGGTGTGCAACGACCGTCGCGCACATTCCAGCCCGTTTGCCGAAAATACGCGACAGAGTCGCCACAGTGGCACCTTCCATTTCAAAGTTCAGCACGCCAGCCTGCTTCAGGTCGGCAAAGGTATCGTCCAAGCCCGAGGGACGATAGCCGCCGTAGGTTGTGCGGCACTGGCCGGTATAGAAAGAACCGCAGGTGCATCCAGTTCCTACATGGTAAGCAAACCCCAGGTTTTCACACGCCTGCACCAGTGCCAGAACCACTTCACAGGAGGCCGCGGCTGGATACTCAGAACGCATATAGAACTGAGAAGTGCCGTCCAAACGCACGTGGGAATCATTAATTATAATGTCGCCAATCCTGATATTCTCCTGAATCGTTCCTGTGGTCCCCACACGAATAAACGTATGCGTCCCGCGTCCGCACAGGTCTGTCAGGGTGCATTCGGTACTGGGGCCTCCTATACCTGTCGAATAAGCGCCGATCTCCGCCCCGCGGTAAACGCCGTGGGCCGCTTTCTGCCCGCGCGAAAGAACATATTGCTCCGCGCTGTCCCACTGTGAGGCCATAACAGCTATCCTGTTGGGGTCCCCCGGAAGCAGTACATAGCCTGGAGCCTGTTCCGGAGCCCCCTTATCCTGATGTCCCTTATCAGCCGCCGTTAGTTCTATACTCTCTTCCCCGGTCTTTTTCATAGTAATCTTCCTTTCCGCAGATCGTTCCCAACCTGCTCCAAGCTTTTCCACGGCTTTTCATTTTCTTTCTTCTGATTATATTTATTCGTTGTATGATTGTCAATTATTATGTATTGTGTTGCTTATGTTTGAAATATAGCATGTTATTGTTTATTAAGCTCTGGAGATTTGTACTTTTGTTGTTACATCTTGTGAATTTCGAATTGACAATCCACTCCGCAGTGATATATAATGCAAACGATAACTGCTCCCCATTTGCCCCCTTTAATCGATCGAAAACGATTTATTATATTAGATGCAAAAAGGAGAAAAGTAAAATGAAAAAGATTCTTGCACTGGTCCTGTCCCTTGCTATGATCACTGTGCTGCTCGCAGGCTGCGGCGGTACAAAACCTGCCGAAAGCGGCACTGAATCCACCGCACCCGACGCCTCCTCCGAAGCGCTTCCGGGCGCAGGCATGAAGATCGCTCTTGTATGCGACAAGGTCGGCACTCAGGTCTTCCTGCTCCAGATGGTAAACGGTCTGAAGGAAACCGCTGCAAAGTATGGTTTTGAGTACACTGTTGCGGAATGTGCGGACAGCGCCGCTTACGAGGACAATATGCGCGCTTTGGTCGCCGAAGACTATAACCTGATTATCGGCGGCGGATGGCAGGCTGGCGACGCCATCAACAAGGTTGCCACAGAGTTCCCCGACGCCTGCGACTATGCTCTTATCGACTCTGAGGTCGAGGCGGCGAATGTAAAGTGCATTTCCTATCGTGAGCAGGAAGGTGCGTACCTTATAGGAATTATTGCAGCTCTTGTCACCGACGGAGACTCTCACGTTTACGGCGCAGTGCATGTCAACGAGGGCCCCGGTTCCTGGAAATGGCGTTACGGCTACATGGAAGGCGTTCTGTCCCAGGACCCCGATGCAACCTTTGTTTTTAACTATGTAGGCTCCTACAGCGATCCCGCCAAGGCAAAGGAACTTGCCATACAGCAGTATGAACAGGGCTGCGTGTTTATTAACTCTGCAGCGGCCGGCGGTGACTCCGGTACCTTTGAGGCAGCCAAGGAGAAAGGCTTCTACACCTCAGGCCAGGACGTAGACCTTACCGACCCAGCCAACCCGTATATTGTAACCTCTCAGATCAAGGATACATACGCTACCATGCAGAAGCTTATTGATCTGTACTTCTCCGGCTGGAACACCGACGACGAGATCTGGGGCGTAAAGGAAGGCACCATCGGCGCCGTATATGTTACTCATGACAGCCAGAACCCGATGAGTGACCGCCTAAGCGCGGAGGATATAGCGATAGCAAAGCAGGCCGCCGATGACATCAGCAGCGGCAAGCTGGACTTTACAACAATTCCCACCGAAGAGGAATATATGGCGAGCAAGGGCCAATAAGCCTCCGACGCAGCATATAAAAGGGAAGTAAGTCTAACCGATGAGCCAGACGGGAAGAAGCCTCTCCCCGTCTGGCCCTCCTATTATAAAACGGAATATTGCATTTATAAACGCGCGGAAAGGGCGGGTGTGAAATTTGCTGCTGGAAATGAAGCACATAACCAAAGAATATGGCGCGCTGCGCGCTAACGACGATGTTGATCTTTCTCTTGGCGAGGGAGAGATTCTGGCCGTGGTAGGCGAAAACGGCGCGGGCAAATCGACTCTCATGAAGATTCTTTATGGGCTTGAGAAGCCGACGGAGGGTGAAATCTACATTGATGGAGAACTGCAGAAATTTCGCAGCCCTCATGACGCGATGGCAAAGAAAATCGGCATGGTGCAGCAGCATTTCATGCTTTTGCAGCCCTGCACCGTTGCGGAAAACATAGTCTACGGACGCGAGCCGAAAAAAAACGGCGTCTTTTTTGACCGCAGGTGGGCAGTTCAGATCACAAAGGAGCTGTGCGCAAAGTACGGGCTTCGCATTGATCCGAAACTCGTCGTGAGCGACTGTCCCGTAGGTTTGCAGCAAAGAATCGAAATCCTTAAGGTTCTCTATCAGGACGCCCGCATAATAATTTTCGACGAGCCCTCAGCAGTGCTCACTCCTCAGGAGGTCGGGGAGCTTCTAAAGACCATTAAGAAGCTTGCCGCTATGGGGAAAAGCATCATCATTATCACACATAAGCTCAACGAGGTCATGGAGGTTGCTGACCGGGTTATGGTCATGCGCCAGGGTAAACGCATAAAGGAAATGCCAAAATCGGAAACCTCAATCGAGGAGATGTCTTTTCTGATGGTTGGCCGGCGAATAGTTGAAAGGCAGGTCTTGCCTCAGGAAACGACGGGAACCGTTTTGGACGTCCGCGACATCGTCCTCGCCGGACCCGACGAGAAAAACCTTCTTGACCATTTCAGCCTGCATCTCGATGCCGGCGAAATCGTCGGGATCGCCGGAGTTTCCGGCAACGGTCAATCCGAGCTTATCCAGTGCATAACCGGCCTGACGCCCGTTACCTCCGGGGAGATCACGCTCTGCGGCAAAAGCATTACCGGCAAGACCGTAGGAGAAATTCGCGCCGCCGGCTGTGCGTGCATACCTGAGGATCGTTATTTATGGGGCTGCGCAAAGCAGGCAACGCTTATAGAGAGCTCCATCATGGCGCACCAGCATGATGACGAGATATCCAGGCACGGTATCCTGAACGAAAAAGGAATGAAAAAGTACACCTCTGGGCTGCTGGAGCGCTACGACGTCCGAAACTGCGGCCTTTCACAAAAATCCGGAGAGCTGTCAGGAGGAAACCTCCAGAAGATGATCGTCGCCCGCGAGATTGAGCTGAACACTCCCCTGCTTATCGCGGCGGAGCCAACCCGCGGAGTTGACGTAGGCGCGATGGAGTTTATCCACAACCGTTTACAGGAAAAGCGGGCCAAGGGCGACGCGGTCCTGCTGATATCCTCGGAGCTGACTGAAATCATGACGCTCTCGGATCGGATATATGTAGTATTTGACGGCAGAGTTGTTGGAGAATTCCGAAAGCAGGACGCAACCGAGGAAAGCCTCGGCATTCTGATGATGGGAGGCGAAAGACATGAGCAAGAGGCTGTCTGACCGCGGCTTTGCCGCAGGTGCCCTCAGAACCTGGGAATCCCTGAAGCAGCCCCTTATATCCACCGTTCTGGGGCTGATCGTGGGAGCGATCGTCATCCTTGCCTGCGGTCAAAATCCCCTTTCCGTCTATATGGAGATGTTTGACAAGTCTTTCATAAACCCCTATTACCTCCTCACCACTCTCACCCGTGCCACTCCGATTATTCTTTGCGCCATGGCAACCGCAATGGCATGGCGGGCAGGCTACATAAACATCGGCGTGGAAGGACAGATGATCACTGGCGCTTTCGTCGCAACTGTCTGCGCACTGTACATACCCGGACCCCCGGTTTTGGTCGCAGTGCTTTCATTTTTCATAGGTATGGCCGCGGGAGCCCTCTACGCGCTGCTGCCCGCCGTTCTGACCTGGAAATTCAATGTCAGCATGGTAATCTGCACCCTGATGCTCGACTATGTTGCAAGCTATATAACCGGCTATTTCGTAACCTATCCACTGAAGGATCTCTCCGGTGACGGGCTGGCGCTTCAGACGGCGCAGATAGATCCCGGAATGTGGCTTCCTCGCCTGACACCCAAAAACACTCTTCATTTTGGCTTCATCATAGCTGTTCTTGTGGTCGTTTTCATGGTATTTATAACGAAGAAGACCGTCTTTGGCTATGAATCGAAAATGAGCGGCTTTAACCCTTTCTTTGCCCGCTACGGCGGTACGAAGCAGGTTAAGGTTATGATGATAACTATGGCGCTTTCCGGCGCGATCGCGTCTCTGGCCGGTACCGTAGAAATATTCGGTCTTAAATACCGTTACGCAGACACGATGTTTACGTCTACAAGCTACGCTTGGACAGGCCTGATGGCTGCGCTTATTGCCAATCTTAACCCTGTCGGCATGTTCTTTGTATCCATTTTTCTTGCCGGTCTCCAAATCGGCGGAGCCGCAATCCAGCGATCCCTTGGAATCCCTCTCGAAATATCGACCATCATTCAATGCTGCATAACACTGTTTGTTTCCGTTAAGCTTGTTTTCAATTTCATTAAAAAGCGGAAGGCAGGATGCGTTCCCGCGGAGAAAGGCGGCGAAAAGGCATGAATTGGGAATATATCGCCTCGATAGTAAATTCCACTCTGCGAATGACTACACCCATTCTTTTGGCGGCCCTGGGCAGCGCAATATGCAGCAAGGTCGGCGTATTTAACATCGCGCTAGAAGCTCAAATGCTTATAGCCACGTTTTTTTCCATTGTCGTGAATTACTTTACGGGAAATGTTTTTCTTTCTGTCTTGGGGGGAGTCGCATCCGGTGCGCTCATCGGCTATATTGTGGCGGTTTTGCAGGTGAAGTACCGCGCGGCCGACATGGTAATCGGTACCTCGCTGAATTTGCTGGTCAGCGGCGCCACGAGCTTCCTACTCTACCTGATATTCGGGCTGCGTGGAAAGCTGGTCGATAACAAGCTGGTTTCACTGCCGAAAATTAATCTGCCTGTAATTCGGGATATACCGTTTTTAGGCCGTATGCTTGAGAACCTGACGATAGTCGACTATCTTGCATACATAATCGCATTTCTTATCTTTATTTACCTTTATAAAACCGTATCCGGCTTCCGTACGCTGTCAGTCGGCATCAACAAGGAGGCATCGGAAAGTCTGGGTACCAAAGCGCTGCGCATTCAGATGAGCGTTGTGACGCTTTCAGGCGCCTTATGCGGTCTTGGCGGTGTCGTCCTGAGCATGGGTCAGGTAACGATGTTTACCGAGAACATGACCTCCGGCCGTGGCTTTATCGCCATGGCCGCGGCAAGTCTGGGCGTCAATCATCCGCTGGTGACCATAGTTTCAAGCCTGTTCTTCGGTTTGTGCCAGTCCATCGGAGCAGCGCTGCAAAACGTCATCAAAAGCCAGCTTACTATGACGCTGCCGTACATTGCAACCATTGCGGCGCTGATGCTGTCCGGCTGGAGAGCTCTGAAGAAAAAGAACGGGAGGAATATAAATGTCTGAAAAAATATTGCTGCCCTGTATCCATGTCGGCGAAGGCGACATCGCTCCACGCGTAATCACCTGCGGTGACCCTGCGCGTGCGGAGAAAATTTCACAGCGGCTTCAAAGCCCGGTATGTCTGGCGAAAAACCGCGAATACTGGACTTTTTCCGGAACATATAAGGGTACTCCCGTCACCGTATCCTCCCACGGTGTCGGTGCAGGCGGCGCAACCATAGCCTTTGAAAGCCTGTGGCGTGCGGGAGCGAAGATCATTGTTCGCGTCGGCACCTGCGGCGGGATGCAGGACGGAATAGACGCCGGCAGTATCGTTATACCCACGGCCTCCTGCCGAGAAGAGGGCGTTACCGAAAAGATTGTCCCGCTGTCATATCCGGCGGTTTGTGACGGAGATGTGGTTTCCGCTCTTTCATATGCTGCGGGAGAACGCGGTATAAAGGCGCATAAAGGGATCATGCTGACCCAGGCTTTGTTCTATCCGGGGCTGCTGGAATCGAAAGTCAGACTATACGCTAAGGCGGGCGTCGTTGCGATGGATAACGAGGTTGCCGCGCTGCTGGTGGTGGCCTCTCTCCACGGAGTGAAGGCCGGGGCGATCCTCGCGGCTGATGCCAAGGCGTTTGAGCTGGTGGGCGTCGAGGGCTATAAGCCTGACCAGAGCGTCGTTGATAAGGCGGTCGAGGATGAAATCGACATAGCTTTGGACGCCATAATAAGGGTTCCGCTAGACTGAGCTTTTTCCGAGCGGGGGGTGGATTACTCCACCCCCCGCTTTTTTGCTGTTGAAATGTCTCTCGTCCCTCTAATCATATTTGCAAGGAATTGACCGGATACCCCATAAACGTGTATAATAAATAAAAAAAGCCTAGGAAGGTGCACGCGATGTTGCGCATTGCCGTCTGCGATGATATACAGGACGAGTTACAAAGACTAGTCTCTCTCACAAATCAGTACATCTCCGTCAACATTCTTGACGCCGATGTGTTGGGATTCTCCCACCCAGACGCACTGATGAGCGCAATGGAGACGGAGCGCTTCCAGCTTTACATACTGGACATTGTCATGCCCATGGTAAACGGATTGGAATTAGGCAGGGAAATCCGCCGCCTTGACCGTGAGGCGCAGATTATCTACGTCACCACAGAGCCGCAGTTCGCCTTACAGGCCTACGCTGCAAGCCCCATCAATTATCTCATTAAACCAGTTGACAAGCAGCAGCTTTTCGATACGCTGACCCTCGCCATCTCAAAAGCGGATATAGCCGAGGAGAAAACCTTTACGGTAAAAACCGCCGTAAATCTGCGGGTTATCAAGCTGTCGGACGTCGCCTGCTGCGAATACAGAAACCATGCGGTTATCTTTAGCTTGACAAATGGCGAAGAGGTGGTTAGCCGCACCATTCGGGAAAATTACTCGGAATACATTTCGCCTATCCTAAAAGACAGGCATTTTTTGCATTGCCACGCTTCGTTTGCGGTCAATATGCGGCGGGTAGAGTGTTTCGTCAAAGACAGCTTCACGCTGTGCGGTGGCAAAACCGTTCCCATCGCGGCCAAGCAATACCCTGCTGTTCGAGATGCCTATATGGACTACCTGATGGCAAAGGAGGGGCAGCGATGATTCAGATTTTTCCCGACTTATTGCGGTCGGTCATTACCGATGTGATGCTGGTGCTCTTGCTTGCCACTATGGCGACTCCGAAATACAAAAGTAAAGCTGTATATATTATTGCTACAGCCGTGATACTGGCAGCAAATGTCGGCGCCAACTGTTACTTTTATCTGAAAGAAAACTATACTGCCGTATTTTATGTTGACCTTGCGATGCTGATAGTGATAGGGGTTGCCCTGAAGCCTCTTTTTGCCGACAAAATCATGCAGTGGTGCTTCAGTTATGTCACGATGGTGAACATTTATGCCGCGGTGGTGTTTTTAAGCTACATGTTATCAGATATCTTTCCAAGTCCAATTTATGGCAACGCCTATTTACGGCTTATCTTGTTTTCGGTAATTGTTTTTGTATTTCACAAGTGGGTGTCAAAGCCGTATCGCAGGGTACTGGACTACTGGCACATCTACATATTGCCCGTTGTCGCGATGCTGGCCTGCTTTTTAAGCTATTTTTTCGGCGGTGACATTGAGGAAACGCTGACGTCCAACTATGTGCCCATTTTGTTTGTCATACTTTTAAGCTTGTCGGTCTATGTGTCCATTATCCACTCACTCAATACCATAACGGAGCAATATGCCATGCGCGAGGAAAACCGGGAAATGCAGGCGGAGCGGGAATATCTGCAGCTGGCCGCAGGCAATATGTCCGGGCGGCTGAAGCTTATGGAGGAAGTGTCGGCGCAAAATAGCCGCACCGCCCATGACCGCCGTCACTTCAATAATGTGCTTCTTGAGCTTTTGGAGCGGGGAGAAATCGGCGAGGCTTCCGCCCTGCTGCAAAACCAGAATCAGACTGTGCCCAACATCAGCAAAATCTACTGTGAAAATCCCGCCGTCAACGCCGCTGTGTGCCACTACGCGGGCCTTGCCAAGCAGATGGGTATACCGGCAGAAATCGCGCTAGATATTCCATGCACCTTGTCTGTTGATTCGCTGGAGCTATCGATGGCGGTTTCAAACCTGATGGAAAACGCAATTCAGGCTTGCAAAAGGCTGCCGGAAAATAAGGCCGCCTATCTCCGCTTTACCTGCCGAAGCGTGGGCCGGCTGCTGCTGGAAATGGAAAACCCTTGCACCGGGGACACGGCGCTCGACAAGAACGGTTATCCAGTTGCTGCTGGGGAGGGCCACGGCGTGGGCAGCAGGAGCATCATAGCCTTTGCGAAAAAATATGACGGCGAGCTGCTCTATCAAATCGAAAACGGCGTCTTCAGGGTCCGCCTTCTCATATAAGAAGGCAAGCATTTTTGTTGTCGTTAACGGATACAGGTAAAATTTGATTATAATAGTGCAAAAATGGGCCTTTTTGTATAAAGACTCATTTTTGATGTTTTCTATAATATGAAGCTCCGGTACCTGAATCGGCTGCAATACCGCCTACCCGGAATTAATATATTTAAACGGCAGAACAACATTGTTCTGCCGTTTAATACCAGATCATAAGCTTTCATGATACGGAGAAAACGCGTAGATGCAAAAATCCGGATCGGCCTCGGCGGTAAGAAAATTGTCCACAAGTTCAGGATCGAACTGTATTCCCGCATACTGTTTAAGCTCCTGACGGGCGTGCTCGCGTGAATGGCCTTTGCGGTATATTCTGTCGCTGGTCATGGCATCATAAGCATCGCAGATCTTTGTAATACGCGCGATCAGCGGAATGTTAACGCAGCTGATCCCGTATGGATAACCGCTTCCGTTCCAGAATTCATGATGGTATACCGCAGAATCCTCGGCCAATTGAAGCAGTTGCTCCGGCATCCCGGATATGATGCCAAGCCTGATCTGCTCAAACAGTCTCCGGGCAAACACGGGATGCCTTCGTACCACAAGCATTTCACATTCGGTAAGCAAATCCGGCTTTGTCAATATTCCATGTGGTATCCATGCCTTGCCGATGTCATGATAAAACGCCGCACTACCGAAGAGCCGATATTCGTCCGCACTCACATCCGGAAAGCCGCAAGCCCCCAGTCTTTCTGTAAAGCAGCCAACCAACGTGCCTACTCGGCGCATATGCTGTAATTCCTCCACTGGAAGGCCTTCAAGGATCTCGGTGACGGAACCGATTATTTTTGAAGCATTCGACATATTTCGCCTCACTGGAGCAGCCACACCGTTTATTCTATACCTGATATCTGGAGATGCTTTTGCTCCCCCTAATGCGGAACCGGTCGGCTCAGACCTTGAATTTTCCGACGCTTTCTTTCAGGTAATTTGCCTGGCTTGAAAGCTCTTCGCTTGACGCAGCAGACTCCTCGCTGGTCGCCGAGTTCATCTGGACAACAGAGGAAATCTGCTCGATGCCGACGGATACCTGCGTGATCGCGGACGCCTGTTCCCGGGCCTGACGGGCAATCTGCTCCACCAGACTGTTGACCTCGGCTGTCTGAGCGCTCAGGTCGGAAAAGCTCCGGCTCGTCTTGTCAACAAACTGCGAACCTTTTTCCACCGCGCTGATGGAGCTCTCAATCAGGCTCGTCGTATTCTTTGCCGCGTCTGCGGATTTCTGGGCGAGGTTTCGCACCTCGTCTGCAACGACGGCAAAGCCCTTGCCGGCGGCTCCTGCGCGCGCCGCTTCGACGGCGGCGTTGAGAGCGAGTATGTTGGTCTGGAATGCGATATCGTCGATGGCTTTGATGACCTTGCCGATGTCCTTGGACGTAGTCGCAATTTCATCCATGGCTGCCTGAGTCTCCCCCATATCAGACATGCTCGCACGCATGATTTCTCCTGACTTTTCCGAGAGGGACCTTGCCCGCTCCGCATCACCGGCATTATCCTTTACTCGTTCTGATATTTCCTCTATTGATGCAGACAGCTCCTCGACACTGCTGGCCTGTTCAGTTGCGCCCTGTGACAGAGCCATGCTTGCGTTTGCAACCTGCTTTGAGCCAACGTCGACCTGTTCGGCGGAGGAGATGATCGTGGATGCAAGCTCGTTGAAGTCTTGTACCAGCTTTTTCAGCGATAGGCCCAGAACATCTTTTTCGGACCGGACAGAAACATTGACCGTCAGATTCCCTTCGGCAATCGCGGCCGTTTCATTTGATAGCTCAATGGTACCGGATATTAGTTTATTAAATGCACCCGCAAGTGTTCCGATTTCATCCTTCCTGTATTTTAGGAGCTTATCCTTCTCTTCGATTACTTTGTCCACCTCGACATCCCCGATTGCGATCATCTCTCCAAACGTGGCAAGCTTCTGCATGGGGTCGCTGATGATGCGAGCTATGAACCGGCTAAAAATTATAGCTATAATAAAGGATACGGCAATCACCACGACCATAATGCCGATAGATACAAACGCGGTGGTTTCATTGCTGCCGAGGTTTTCCTGCGCGGCGAGCACGTTATCCTCCGTAAGCGTATTGAAAGCATTTGCCGCGTCGCTGGCAATTGAGGCTGCCTGAGCCATGTTCTCCTTTATTCTGATATCGCCCGTATTAGTATCGGCGACTTCTAGGTTTGATTGAATGATCTTCACATATTCAGCGTAGGCAGACTTAACCTCCTCGAATATTGCCTGCTCATCGCTGTCAGTAACCGTTTCACTGTAAGAGTCGAGGCTCTCGTCGATAGATGTTATATATGATTCAATTTGCGACACATACTGCTGTCTGGCTTTTGTATCGTCATAGTTTATCAGCATACTGGTCATGGCCTTTCCCATTGCCATAAAATCAATATTTGCCTTTGAAGAATACCGTATACCCATGGTATAGGCGTCATAGGATTTTTTTTGGTTGATGTTCATGCTGACCAGATTGCCTATGCCGACAATCCCGATAACAACGCCCAGCAATGCGACAATCAAAAAGCCGGCTGTAAGCTTCTTGGAAATCTTTGCATTTTCAAACCAGTTCTTCATTCTCTTTCTATCTCCTTTATTTTATGCATCAATGCTCGAGTATACGTATACCTGATCTCCGCCGAGCAGTCTGCCGCAGTCTATCAAAAGAATGATCTGGTCTGCGGTTCGTCCGATCCTGCTTATATAGCTGCTGCCCTCACGTGCGCTCATCTCCGGCGTCTGAATGATTTCGTCATCGTCGATCGTCAGCACATCGGATACGCTGTCGATGATAAGTCCGATGCGGCCGCCGTTCAAATCAACGACAATAATACAGGTCCTGTCATCGTAATTGCGTTGTGACAGGCCGAAACGGATGCGAACATCCATAACGGGAATAACATTTCCCCTGAGATTAATGACGCCCTTGATGTAGTCCGGCATTTCGGGTAATTCGGTAATCGTCTGGAGACCTACGATTTCGATCACATAGCTGATTGGTATTCCGAAGGTTTCTTTGCCGACCTGGAACGTTAGGTATCTTCCGTGCAGGGTATCCTCGTCCCTAATGTCTGACGATGCCAGTGTCTCGTTCATTTTCCCACTTCCTTTGTCCTTGTTTATTTAATCGAGGCAAACGTTCTGCAGTCCAAGGGGCATGGAAACCGTAAGGTCTCCGTCCGCCGTGTTTTGCAGACCTTGTTTAACAGCCTCATTCGGGCCACCGCTACAACTAGAAAAGGAATTTCCGACAGTTCGCATCCCCAAAACAACGCAACAAACAAAAACGCAGTCATATTTGGCCCATATAATTCCAAACGTAAAGGACGGCTTCTTTCCTGCGTGCAGTTCCATCAACGCCTTTTCTAAGAACCCAACATTGGGTTGGCACAGCTATGTTATCTTATGGTACTATTGAAATAACATAAATCGAGAAGGGAAAGAAAGAATGGAGCTGCGTGAAATCCTAAGCCGCGGTTTATTGTAAACCGCGATAAATCCTTGAAAAGCGGCCATATTCAATTGCTTTTTAAATATTCACGACGGAGTTCGTGACGGCGAATACCGCGGTTTCTGCGTGAAAAACATACATGGCGTTCAGCTTTTCAATCGCTTTCATTTTCTGATCGAACATGGAATGGGCATAAGTATTCAGAGTGGTGGAAACGCTTGAATGGCCCAGAATTTCGCTGAGTGTCTTTATATCGACCCCCAATTCCAGGGCTCTGGTTGCAAAGGTGTGGCGAATGGCGTGAAATTTACGGCTTTTCACACCGGAGCGTTTCAGAAGGGACTGAAAGAGTTTTTGATATTTTCTGGGCTCCAGGGGACTTTCTTCTCCTGACAGCACATAACAGTTTTGATTGGAAGAATCCACAATGTACTTTTGCGCCAGATCCAACAGGAAATCCGGCAGCGGAATCTTTCGGATGGAACGAGCGCTTTTTGGAGTACCAGATGTAATACTCGTTTTTTGCCCGGTTTCACTGAAGTTTTTCACACGGTATACCGTTCGCGAAACCACCATGGCTCCCGCCTCAAGATCTATATCCCCCCATTTCAATCCGCAGACTTCTCCGAGACGGATTCCCGTGTAGAAGCAAAGGATGATACCCAACAGGCGTTTATCGTTAGACTCCATGACTGTCTTTTCAATAAGGCGCTGCTCCTTCATGGTGAAGGCTTGAACGTCCTTGCCTGGTGCTCTCGGCATGATGACCGCATTTAAAATCAGGCTGCATTCGCCGCTGTCCCTTAACAGTTCCCTCAGAGCCGTTTTATAAATTGTAAGTATTTTTCGCTTATATGCTCCGGAAATATTCTGATTCTGATTAATGCGGCTTGAAAATTCAGCGGCGGTCTGAACGGAAATCAGCTCGTGACCCCGCTCCTGACAGAACGGTATTACGTATCCTGTGACGCAGCGGAAGTAGCTTTCATAGGTAGACGGCTTGACCCGGCTTATAAGGCCGCCTTTCAGCCATCCCGTAAACTCCTCAGCGGCGTATCTGGTGGCTTGTCCGGCGGCGGGTGCGGTAATATCGGCGGATTCCTGATATAGCTTCTTTTTTTCCTTTACCTCCTTGTAAGTTCTTGCGTAGACATATCGGTATTTTCCTCCGGGCTGCAACACTCGGCCTTCCCAACGTCCGTCCTTGCGTTTGTAAATGTTTTCTCCGCGACGCGGCATAAACGGATGCTCCTTTCGGTATATTGACCAGCTTTTTGACGGCGATTAATCCAAATACGGCAAAACTATCTTTCAATTCTTATGAATCGGCCCAGCTTTTCTGCGGAACAGCCGAAAAAAATGGGCATCATGGCCTCGGATGAATCTGTTTTTACCGTATATGGCCTATTGACTGTTTAAACAAAGTCGAATATAATTAGAATAATTCAGAATATGTGGAAAAGTTTGGGTCGCGGTTTACAATAAACCGCGACCTTTTCTGCGTAATAAAATCCCGGCACGGCACAATAACCGCAGTTTATCTGCGGAGCCGTGCCATGCCGCCGTTTATACAGTCCAGAACAGGCGAACGGTGTTTGCCACAACAAGGCAAACAATTATGCCGGTCACGGTCGGGATGGCGAATGAAACAAGCGTCCACTTGAGACTCTGCGTCTCTTTCCTTATAGTGAGACAAGCAGTCCCGCATGGCCAGTGCATCAAGGAAAAAAGCATCGTGCAAACCGCCGTCAGCCAGGTCCATCCGTGACTTACGAAAAGCGCATGCAGTTCGGGCAGACTTTCCAAATCGGTCAGCGTTCCCGCTGCCATATAGCTCATAATTACGATCGGCATCACAATTTCGTTTGCCGGAAAGCCGAGAATGAAGGCCATAAGTATATAGCCGTCGAGGCCGAGAAGCTTTGCAAACGGATTGAGGAATGCAGCACACTGGTTAAGCAGACTTAGGCCCCCGACATTAATGTTGGCGAGAATCCAAATGATGATACCGGCAGGAGCCGCTATCGCAATCGCTCGGCCGAGCACGAAAAGCGTCCTGTCGATAACTGAGCGGACGATGACCCTGCCGATTTGCGGACGTCTATAGGGCGGCAGCTCCAGATTGAAGGAGGAAGGGATTCCTTTTAAAATCGTTTTTGACAGAATCTTTGAAATAAGTAAGGTCATCATGACGCCGAGGACGATTATCCCTGTCAGCATAAGCGTCGAGACGACGGACTGAAAAGCGCCGCCGACTGCTCCCGCAAAAAACATGGTAATTATTGCAATCAAGGTCGGAAACCGCCCATTGCAGGGGACAAAGCTGTTTGTGATAGTCGCGATCAGGCGCTCGCGTGGTGATTCGATGATGCGGCAGCCTATGATTCCTGCAGCATTGCAGCCGAAGCCCATGCACATTGTCAAAGCCTGTTTACCGTGGGCACAAGCCCGGCGGAAGTAATTGTCGAGGTTGAAGGCAATACGCGGAAGGTAGCCCAGATCCTCAAGCAGAGTAAACAGCGGAAAGAAGATAGCCATTGGCGGCAGCATAACCGAAACGACCCAGGCAAGCGTCCTGTAAATACCGTCTACGAAAATGCCGCTGAGCCACTCTGGAGCCGATATCCATACGAAGAAATCGGAAATCGGTTTCTCCAGCGAAAACAAGCCCTTGGCGAGAAAGCTTGACGGGACGTTCGCTCCCGTAATGGTAATCCAGAACACGCCGAACAAAAGCGCTATCATAATGGGAATTCCGGTCAGCTTTGAAGTCAGGATTTTATCGATTTTACGGTCGCGCTCCGCATATTCCTTTTTTTCAAAAGTAATCGTATCCCGCCCGATCTGTTCGCATGTTCTGACGATCTTTGTAACAATCCGGTCCCTGAACTTATCATGCGGAATTCCGGCATCATTCAGCCAGTCTTTAGCCTCTGATACTTTTTGTATTATATCTTCGTTCATCATCAGGTCGTAGCCCAGATGCTCCTTCAATGACCGGAGCAGGCTGTCATCGCCGTCGAGCAGCCTGAGTGAAACCCACCGGCTGTTGACAGATTCCTGTAAAACCCCCGCCACAACGGGCTCCAGCATGGAAACGGCGTTTTCGATTTCATCTCCGTAGACAACGCAAAGAGGCTTCGCTTCAAAACACCCGTCAGTGGCAGAGTCCACCGCATCCATCAGCTGATCGAGTCCGTGTCCCGATCTCGCGCTCGTTCCCACTACCGGAATTCCTAAGCGTGATGAGAGCAGGTTTAAATCGATTCTGATTTTTTTCCTCTCCGCCTCATCCATTAGATTAACGCACAGCACAACCCTGTCGGTGATCTCCATTGTCTGGAAAACCAGATTCAAATTTCGTTCGAGACAGGTTGCGTCTGCAACGATCACCACGGCGTCCGGGCCTCCGAAGCAAATGAAATTCCGGGCTATCTCCTCTTCGGCTGAGTTCGCCATAAGCGAATAAGTGCCCGGAATATCCACAAGAATAAAGCTTTGGTTTTTATACCTGTATCTTCCCTGAGCGTTTACAACGGTCTTCCCGGGCCAGTTTCCCGTATGCTGATTAAGCCCCGTCAGGCTATTGAAGACAGTGCTTTTACCGACGTTCGGATTGCCTGCCAGCGCAACTACCTTGTCTTGCCGCGCCTCTCCTTGAATATGAAAACGACGGCTTAATACGGCGGCCCCAGTTGATGCGCCCGTTAACCCCATAAAAACCCTCCTAAATAATTGTAGCGGCCAATAATCGGCGGAACGATAGCATGGATGCCGTCTCCGAGCATGGAGCGGTATTTTCGCTGACTGAGAGCCTGCTTGCTATCGCTCCGCATTTATTTAACTTGTGGATACAATGATCTTCTCAGATACGTCGGACCTGAGGGCGATGACGGCTCCCCTTATTAAATAGGCCACCGGATTGCCGGAAGGACTTTTATAAAGCGGCTCAATTTCGGTGCCGTCGATGATGCCGAGGTCAAGCATGCGTCTTCTTGTCGCGCCGTCGAACGTCAGGCCGGCAACGCTTGCTTTCTTGCCAACAGGAAGTTGATTAAGTGAAATCTGGTCGATATTCATAGAGAACTCCTCCGAAAACAATGAGCGTAGGGCAAGAGATTTTCCCTACGCTAATATATGGTTTCTCAAGTGAGTGTGTTACGGTCACACAGGACCTGATGGAAAACATTCTCCAAGATTTCTATTTTGCAAAAAGCGTTGCCATTGGACGCTGAGCTGAACGCTGGCCTTCGGCTTATGTGATATATGATTACAGAAAGGATACTTTTCCGGCCTTGCCGCGCGCCGCAGCTCTGCCGCACACATCACAACGCAGCAAACCTTTAGCTTAATTTGTTCCGGCGCGGTGCGTTTATCATTTAAAAAAGTGCTGCGCTCCCTATTTTGCGCCGGAGCGAAAAAAGCCTTTCGGCATTTAAAAAGTCCTGACGGCACAAGGCCCCGGCTCCATGTATCGTA
The DNA here is from genome assembly GCA_034927185.1 of Oscillospiraceae bacterium. Taxonomy (GTDB): domain Bacteria; phylum Bacillota; class Clostridia; order Oscillospirales; family Oscillospiraceae; genus UBA2658. The sequence goes on from JAYFQM010000070.1 coordinate 36,994, forward strand.
TTTGCTGACATGTTTTTATTTGATCTGGGAACAGATGTTAAGAAAAATCGTCCATTAAGTGTATTAGAAAAACTGAAATCTGCGGACAACGAAACCTGAAGGAGATTACTGTGAAAAAAAAGATCGTACCATGGCTGCTCTCTCTGTGCCTTATCGTCTCTGTTTTGCAGACTGCGGCAAGCGCGGCTGAGAACGGAGATTCACCTGATTCAAAGTTTTCCGATGTAAATAAGGATGACTGGTATTTTGAAGCAGCCGAGTATGCGGCAAGCCACTCCCTTATGCCCGGAGTGTCGGGAGACGTCTTTCGCCCCTGCGAAACTGTCAGCCGCGGCGCCGCGGTGCAGGCACTTTATCTGCTGGACGGTGCCGAGTATTCGGGCGTCACTCCATTTATGGACGTAGAGGATGGCTCAGATTATCAAAACGCAGTCGGCTGGGCCGCGGAAAACGGCCTAATTAATGGCTGCGGCGGTGGCCGGTTTTGTCCGGAGGACCCTGTAACCAGAGAACAGGTGGCAGTCATTATCTATCGATACGCGCAGTCTCTCGGCAAGGGCTTCACCGGCACTTGGATGTTCCTGCTTGACTACTGCGACCGGGACAGTATCTCGGAAGGCGCCTACGAGAGCGTGGCATGGCTCACGGTGAACGGAATCTTTTCCGGAAAGGATGATAACAGCTTTGATCCCGGCGGGATAGTAACCCGTGCACAGCTTGCCACTGTCCTTATGAGATTTGACCGGGCTTTCGGCAAGGAGAGTTTTTTCTTCGGTTTCGATAAGAGCGGCGACGGCTTCCGGGCATTGTTTGCCGACTATCACGACGACGGTCTTGACTATGAAAGCTACCAGATGAAATCGGAATACGCGGAAGCTCCCGTGGAAGGTGCGCAAAGCAAGAGCCTTTACATTCGCTCAATAAACCGCAGCGACGATATGTTCATTCTCAAGCCGAATACCGGATACCTGTTTAACATTAGTTTTCAGCTGGCCACCAACGTCACCGAGGACGCCTTCGGAATCGGTGGGAGTCCCTCTGACAGCGTCTATGTGAAAGCCGGAGTCCTTTCCGTGGAGCCAAAATTTGAAAAGGACGCAACAGGTGTCCTCCGGTTCTGCAATATCGACATCGGGCGTCAGAGCCAAAGCGGAAAAGACGCGGTAGTCGTTGGAGATATGGCCCGGCAGGATGGAAAGTCGGACAACAGCTTCGTGTGGAAAGAATTCAGCGCAAGGATCAGCGCGGTGTCCGACGCGAACGGCTGCATCTTCCTGCTTATTGGTACGGACTCCGGGTTCGAGGGCTTAACCGAGTACTATTTGGACGGCATATCTGTCGTCTGCAGATAGACTGAACCCCGTCATCAGGTCACAACAGGGCCATGCTTTCCGATCGGAGAGCATGGCCCTGTTCACATTGTGGCCAATATTCCAAAAGTGTTGTTCCATCGGCTTAAGCCAGGTTCAAATCTGTATTACCTCGCCGTCCTCGGCTGCAAAAAGCTGGGCCGGTAGCGTCTGGGAGGAAAACTGCTTATCTGAGGGTGCAGCCTAGAACACCGCTTCTCCCCGACCGTTCATTTCCTCGGTCAGCTGAATCATCTGCTCAAATTTGACGACAATATCGGCGGAGCTCTTTTCGGCATTTTCAATGATCGTTTTTGCACATTGCCTGTCGCCCTTATTGATACAGTCAATGAGCGCGTCGCCGGTTTTGTGCAGGGTGTGGTGCAGTACCTCCACACTGTCCCAGATGGCGGCAATTTTTTTATCGCCCGGCCGGACGGAATAATAGAAGTGACCAAATCCGCATTTGTGTTCGTCCGTCTGGATAGGCATAACCGCCATGTCGGCCGCCATGGTCTTGGCCGTTTCAAGCCAAGCCTTGTGCGCATTGACGGCATTTTTCACCACCTCTATAAAGTCTCCGTTTGACAGGCCGCAGTAGCGGCTCATAACGATCTCACCAGAGGCACCCGACATCTGGTTCACCGTGGTTTCTATACGTGAGATGGCCTGAGAAATCTCACCCAGCGAAGCGCTGATGCGCGACAGGTCCTCCGCCGAGCCGTGCAGATTCTGAATATCGTTGTTAACCTGTTCGAGCGCCGTAAAAGACTCCTGCAAGGAATCATTTATCGATTTCCCGTTTTCTGCAACGGCTGTTATGCGTCCGGTTATATGCTCGGTGGTTTCGTTGCTCGCGGCCATGAAGCCGGAAATTGCCTCGACGCTGTCGCTGACCTTTTCTATCGATTCCAGCGTCTTTATGACGCTCTCGCGGCTTTTTCCGGAGGCTTCATCCATTTCATCCAGCAGCAGGTCGATATTCGACGTCAGCTGCTTTGTTGTTCCGGACAGCGTACGTATTTCGTCGGCTACGACGGCAAAGCCCTTGCCGGCGGCTCCCGCCCTTGCCGCCTCGATCGAAGCGTTTAGCGCCAGAAGCTTCGTCTGATCTGATATTTTATTGATACCCTTAACGGCGTCGTTGATCTTATGTATAACTCCGAGCAGATCCTTAACGCTCTGATCCATGTCCCGCGAAAAAACCTTCATCTCGGCGTTCTCCGCCTTGATATCGGCTAGAATCTCGTTGCTTCCCACAACGTTACGATTAAGGATATCGGCGTCCTCAGCTATGTTGCTGATCGTTTCGGAAAGCTCTGCGTTGGCATTGATAATCTGGCTTGTAGAGGTGGAAATCTCTTCCGACGACGATGCCACCTCTGTCAGCAGCTGATTGAAACCGTCCGCGGATTCCCTTATTTTCCTGCCGTAATACGCAAGCTTTAGGTCGAAATCGCTCACCATTGTAGCTATGTTGAAGACACCCTTAAAAATCTGCGCGGCTTTTCTGCGGGTACCTTCCTCTGTTTCGGGTGTTCCGGAATCCTTCTTCGACCCGAGACGGCCCTGTTTTTTTATTTTTTTCTCATATAACGGCATCTCGTTTCCCTTCTTTCTGCTCTGTTCTCCCGCGGCCACAGTTCTCCGCGCCATGCTCCTGAGCTTCAGCCTTGTGCTCCGTGTCGCTGGAGCGCATCGGCCGCATGATCAGAAATATGCAAATAATGCTATGATTATATATCTTCTGCATTTTTTTGACAATGGATTTAACAAAAATTTACCTGACTATCGGACTAAAAAGGTGATTCATACAGTATCAGACTACGTCATAACCATTACTGTCCAGATGGCAATTTATGGCGAAACCACCTACGTACGGCGGGCTTGTTCATTCTGACTGTTGATGCGTAGTTTGCCCATTTAATTTTGGCATTATCTTATGCATTTAATTTAAATAGTTATTGACATATGACAATAACGCGGTATAATACAGATATAAGCGACATATGTCATAAACTACGAGGAGGTGCATGATTTGCCCAGACCTATTAAATGGAGAAAGGTATGCTGTATGCCGTCAAGCAGTAGATTCGGCCCTCTGGACTCTTCAGCCGATGCGGACGTCATTGTCAAAATGACTGTCGACGAATACGAAACGATAAGACTAATCGATCTGGAAGGCTTTACGCAGGAGGAATGCTCAGGCCAAATGAACGTAGCCCGCACAACCGTTCAGGGAATATATAACGAAGCGAGAAAAAAGGTGGCGGATTCTTTGGTCAACGGGAAAATACTTCTTATTGAAGGCGGAGAATTCAGACTATGCGAGGGCGGCGAGAGCTACTGCCGCTGCGGCGGCTGCTGGAAGCACAGGTGCAGACATGAAGTGGCGGATGAAGCCGCCGAGAATGAAAACAGCTTAAAAAAGAATGGAGATGCAGTATGAAAATAGCTATACCGGCAGATGAGAAAAACCTTGAATCAAACGTTTGCCCGTCATTCGGGCGCGCCCCGTTTTTTCTTTTTTTCGATACGGTGACGAAGGAGAGCTACTACCTTGACAACAGCGCCGTAGCCAGTCAGGGCGGGGCGGGAATCAAAGCCGCGCAGGTAATAGCCGATCACGGTGTCAAAGCATTATTGACCCCTCGCTGTGGTGAGAATGCCGAAGAGGTGCTAAGTAAAGCCGAAGTGCTGATATATAAGACAATACCCGGCACCGTTCGGCAAAACATCGAAGCGTTCATATCCGACGGTCTTACCCTGCTCAGTGATTTTCATAAGGGCTTTCACGGCCATGGAAACTGAAGCAGCTTCAATCGCCGTCCTCAGCGGAAAGGGCGGCACGGGGAAAACGCTGGTATCCGTCAATCTGGCTGCCTCCGCCAAAAAAGCAGTCTATATAGACTGCGACGTTGAGGAACCGAACGGACATCTGTTTTTTAAACCTGAGGGCTCAGATTTTGAGGATGTGACCGTAAAGGTGCCAAAGATAGTCCTCTCGCTTTGCAGCGGCTGCCGGAAATGCGCCGATTTCTGCAAATTCAACGCTATTGCCTTTATTGGAAAACAGCCCATGGTCTTCGAGGACGTCTGTCATCCCTGTGGAGGCTGCGTATATGTGTGCCCCGAAAAGGCCATAAAGGAAGAGGACAGAATCATAGGCGAAATACAAATCGGAAGATCCGAAGACGTCGCCGTTTATACCGGGGCTTTATTCGCGGGTGAAGAATCTGGCGTACCGATAATAAAAAAGCTCCTTGAATTCGGAGGAAGGGACGAATGCCCCCTGAGAATAATCGACTGTCCTCCGGGTAGCAACTGCGTTGTGATGGAAAGTATCAGGGATGCGGATTATTGTGTGCTCGTGGCGGAGCCGACCATATTCGGCGTCCACAACCTTAACATGGTTTACGAGCTCGTGCAGCTGTTTAACAAACCCTTCGGAGTCATTCTGAACAAGTGCATCGAGGGAGACAATCCTTCCGAAAAATTTTGTTTTGACCATGGCATACCCATTTTGGCCCGTATTCCGTTTGACGCCAAGCTTGGAAGACTCAATTCGAACGGTACCATAATTTCCAGAGTGAGCCGGGAATATAAGGAGCTGTTTTCATCCCTGCTTCAGAAAATAACCGAGGAGGCGCAGCATGCAGCAGCTGTTAATTCTTAGCGGAAAGGGCGGTACTGGAAAAACAACGGTGGCAAGCGCTTTCATCAGGCTTTCCGGCGCCGAAGCCTTTGCGGACTGCGACGTGGACGCCCCC
>JAYFQM010000162.1:0-10469 GCA_034927185.1 Oscillospiraceae bacterium
AATTCCGACTATACGAAATAAATAAAACGCATTAAAAATACCCGCAAACCACTGTTTTCCAATGATTCGCGGGTATTTCACCTTAAATTGTTAAGGCTGATTCTGGTCGGAGTGTCGGGATTCGAACCCGAGGCCTCTTGGTCCCGAACCAAGCGCGATACCAAACTTCGCCACACCCCGAAGCGAACAATTGAAAGTATAGATAAAATATCGTCAAATGTCAAGAGAAAAAGGTTTCCTGAGGAATAAAAAGGCTCCGCAAGGCCTGTTTCCCCGCGTGGGCTGCGTGCATGGAAGCGCCCGCAGCCCGGGTTATCAAAGGAAACTATCTGAAAACGTTCATCTCAGAGTCATATACCTGAGTGCGTCTGAACGAAGCAAAATCGGGCTTAAGCTCTGGTGCCAGCTGCGCAAGCGCCGAGGACAAAAGATCGGGATTCAGTGTCGGCTCCTGTGCCGAAATTACCGCCTTGAGATTTACACAGGCGTTTCCTATGTCGAAAGCTATGCTGCGGATGCCGGGGGCTATATCGGACGGGGCAATTCCGCTTTTCGTTTTCTTTTGAATCACTATGCTGTCCCGAGCAAAGAAATCCATTAAGCAGGGGAGCATATTGTCAGGGGACCGGCCATCGTACTCAAAAAATCCTTCGATATCCAGCCATTTTATGTTTTTAAATTTGTTTTCCGATTCATATACCTCAAGCGCCTGAATACCTTCGGGGAGAGCTTTGTTAAGCCTAAAGGGAATTTCAGAAATACTCATAAAGCCGTTCAGCCTGAAATCCAGCAGCTCGCAAAGGCTTGATGCACCGACGGACAGCGGGAGTGCGATAGCTATCAAAGCGTGCGGATTGAAGCCCTCGCTGTATTTCAGAGGCAATCCGGCTCGCAGGAATGCCCTTTGCATCGTTCTCATAAGGTCGAGGTGAGAAATATAGATTGCACGCCCTGTTTTTGAAAATTTCAGTCTCAGGCTATCCATCGCAGCTCCCTCCGTTCATCATTGACAGAGCTCCGCAGCTTGTGCACTTATTTCTGCAGTCAGGCGAAAGCTCGGCCCGATAGCACTTTTCGCGCTCACTCCAAAAAAATTCGGGTTTAACGCCGATGTCCACACGGCACCACGGCAGGACCTCATCAAACGTACGCTCGCGGCAGGCGTAGAATTCCGGGTCAAGTCCGCACTTTTCGAAAGCATTCATCCAACGCTCATAGGAAAAATACTCTGACCACGAATCAAGCTTACCGCCGTTTTTCCACACCTCCTCAATAACAGCCCCGATACGTCTGTCGCCGCGGGACAAAACCGCCTCAATAAAGCTTGTGTCAGCGTCGTGCCAGTTATAACTGATGGCCTTTGCCCGCATATGTTCGCGCAGAAGCTTTACGCGGCGGCGGTACTCATCCATTCCGACCTGCGCCTCCCACTGGAAGGGCGTGTGGGGCTTAGGCACGAAGCAGGAGGTCGAAACAGTGATATTGACGCCCTTAGCCCTGTTTGAAGCGTAGGGCTTCCATAGTGCAAGGACCTTCATCGCTAGCTCGCTGATCCCGAGAACGTCCTCGTCCGTCTCTGTCGGCAGACCGAGCATAAAATAGAGCTTGATGTTGTTCCAGCCGCCACCGAAGGCGATTTTACAGGTGTTGAGCAGGTCCTCCTCACGGACGTTTTTGTTAATGGCGTCGCGTAGTCTTTGCGTTCCGGCTTCAGGCGCAAAGGTCAGCCCGCTTTTACGCACCTGCTGAACCATGCGCATAAGGTCAATGGAAAAATTGTCCGCCCTCAGAGAGGGTAGGGAAAGCCCGATGCTACGTGGCACGCAGAAATCGAGAAGCCCGTCGCATAGCCCGGAGAGCGGGCGGTAGTCGCTTGTCGAAAGAGACGACAGCGTGATTTCCTGATAACCGGTGTTTTCGAGCGATTCGATGCCCTGCTCAATCAGCCTGCCCATACCGCGCGAGCGCACGGGGCGGTATACGAAGCCGGCCTGGCAGAAACGGCAGCCTCGTATACAGCCGCGGAAAAGCTCGAGCGTCACACGGTCGTGGACGATCTCGGTTGAAGGAACAATAGGGCTTGTAGGGAAATAGGACGAGTCAAAATCCGTAATAATGCGCCGTTTGACACGCTCCGGAGCGCCGTCGACAGCCGTCAGCTCCTTAAGCGTTCCATCGCTGTGATATACCGGCTCATATAAAGAAGGGACATAAATTCCCTCGATTTTTGCGGCATCGGATAAAAACCGGCTCTTTGACCAGCCCTCGCTCTTCGCCTGACGCAGAAGAACGAGCAGCTCCCTGTCCATTTCCTCACCCTCGCCGATGAAGCAGAAATCGAGAAAATCCGCCATAGGTTCGGGATTGACACAGCTTGTCCCGCCAGCGAAAACCAGAGGAGTAAGAGAAGTCCGCTCGGCGCTCCTAAGCGGGATGCCGGCAAGGTCCAGCATGTTAAGGACATTCGTATATGCCATCTCGTAGCCGATCGAAAATCCGATCGCATCGAAATCAGCAAGCGGATCGCCGCTTTCAAGCGCCCAGAGAGGAATTTTTGCCCTGCGCATTTCTTCTTCCATATCGCCCCAGGGAGCGAAGCAACGCTCGCACCAGACTCCGGGCATCTCGTTGATTGCGCCGTAAAGTATCCTGATGCCAAGGTTCGACATTCCGATCTCATAGGTGTCCGGAAATGCGAGCACCATGCGGAGATCAACCTGCGCCTTGTCCTTTATTTTCTGATTGTATTCGCCGCCGGTATAGCGCGCAGGCTTTTGCACTCTCGGCAGAATTCTCTGAAGTCTCTTATCCATAGCCACATCCGTTTGAAAATGTGCCGTGGTGAAACGGCACAAAGATTATAGACGTATTGTATACCGGAAAGCGGTTATTTACAAGACTTCTCGCTCTGTAAAATGAAAAGCCAGACTCCCGCGATGAGAAGAGCGGGGCCGAGTCCCTTTGAAATCAGGTATGAGCCTGAGCCACAAAGAAGAAAAGCTGTCAAAAACCCCGTTATCCGAAGCGCGCCCCGTGCTCGGCCCTCACCAAGGAATGCGCGGAGTACAAAGCTCAGCACTCTGCCCCCGTCGAGCGGCTCGGCCGGAAGGAAGTTGAAAATGTTGATGACGAAGCCCAGCCCGCCGCTCATAAGAAGATACTCGCTGTTATAGAGCCGGCCGGTTACCGAGCAGGCAACCGCTGTCACAAGCCCGAAAGCAGGGCCAGCAAGAGCCGCCAGCATTTCCTGGGCCTCCGTCATAGAACCTGAATAGTCGATTTTGAGACCGGAGAGCGAGGCACCGAGTTTGGTCGGTCTTGCCCCGAAAAAGCTCAGAAAGAGGATGTGACCCAGCTCGTGCGCGAGTACGGCGGGTAGGAGCGCCGCGAGAAGGCCGCTGTCGTCAAAGAACCAGATCAGGGCGAGTAGCAGGATGAACCCGCCGCCGAACTCGATACGAAAAACGGGCGCTACGGAGCTATTATACTTTGACCGCCGCATTACAGATAAAACTCCGGATTGAGGTATTTTCCATTGTAGATGATCTCAAAATGCAGGTGTGGCCCAGTGACCTCTCCGGAATGGCCTGACAGAGCGATTTTATCGCCACGGCCGACTGTTTCGCCCTGCTCGACGAGCGCCTGCCCCAGGTGCGCATAGAGGGTCGAAAAACCGTCCGAGTGCTGAATAAGTACGGTCAGACCATAGCCGTCGAGCTCCTGAACGGAGAGTACTTCCCCGTCTGCAAAGGCAGTGACATCGGTACCGTCGACGGCTCCAAGATCGGTTCCATAATGGAATTTTACGACACCGGAGAGCGGGTGCTCGCGGTAGCCGAAGCCGCTCGTTACCGCGCAGGCGCAGGGGTCCAAATATGGAAAGGGTATTTCCGGGGCTTCATAGCTTACGTTTGCCGGTACGGCATAATCGGAAAAAGCGGCCTGCTCCTGCAAAAACTCGTCAATTTTTTCGTCGGTCTCAGAAAGAGGCTCAGCATTCACAACGGGGAGAGTTTCCGGCGCCACGGGCACGACTGAAGCCGAAGCGGTATCCGGAACGCTTGAAGCTTCCGGGCTTTCAGCGGGCGGTTCCTCGGACGGCAGGGGGGTGTTCTGAGGTGTGGGAGATGTTTCCGCTGGCAGACCTGCGAGGTCTTCATAACCTCGCAGATTCATATTGACCATTTCGGAGAGCTTGAATTCCCCCGCGGCCTCCGCTCCGATTTCGGGGCTTTCCGCCGGCTGTGACGGAGACGGATCCGCCTCCGCGCTATTTGCCCGGCCGGTGAGACGTTCCCAGACATCGACGCTGTTATCCTCTCCTGATATAGCACGCCCTATTGCGATACAGTCGTCACGAAGGCTTGATTCGCGCGTTATCGCGGGCTGAATATAGCTTTTTACCTTTGCCGCGTTTGCGGGGAAAAATACCTTTGCCGAACACAGGACTACAAAAATTAAAGTCGATATGACGATTCTGCTTCTCATGGTCTGCTCCTTATCGGGGTATGCAAAAAAGTTTAACTGTATTTTTTGATTGAAGGTTGATATAATCGTAAAATAATAATAAAATCGGGATATCTGAAAAACGCATGGTATTTGGTCCAGCTTTGGCCGAAGCTCGCGACGTGCGCGAAGCGTTTTAACAGAGTGTGGCTGCAGGGGGGTGATCGCCACGGAGAAATTCAAGTTTTTCAAATTTCTTACGAGCCGGTTTTCCGTAACGCTCATCCTGATATTTATGCAGGCGGCATGGATCGCGCTGATGTTTTTGAAGCTTGTCAGCTATTCACAGATTTTTACCAGCGCTTTTACTCTACTGAGCATTGTGATGGCCTTCTATATCATAAGCAAGGCCGACGTCCCCGCCTACAGGATGGGCTGGATACTCCTAATCATGATGTTCCCGCTTTTCGGAGGGCTGCTGTATCTTCTTCTGGGCGAAAAACGTCCGGCGAAATATATGCGCCTGAGGCTAGAAAAGGGCATGAAGGATCACGATACGACGACGATCCAGAAACCCGAGGTCATGGAGGAGCTAAGGCAGCTTTCTCCGCGCGCCGCAGGACTCTTTTCGTATGTTTCAAATTACGCGCACTATCCGGTCTGGAACAATACTCTCGTCACCTATCATCCGCTGGGTGAAAACCAGTATGCAGACATGCTGACGGAGCTTAGAAAAGCGAAGAAGTTTATTTTCCTCGAATACTTTATTATCGAGGAGGGCGAGATGTGGAACACCATTCTCGATATTTTGAGTGAAAAGGTCAGGCAGGGCGTTGACGTAAGGGTCATATATGACGATATGGGTTGCCTTCCCAAGCTGCCCGCAAACTATTATAAAAAGCTTGAGAAGCTGGGCATAAAATGCCTGGACTTTAACCCCTTCATCCCGATAATTTCGTTTGTTATGAATAACCGGGACCATAAAAAAATCATGATAATCGACGGCGCGACGGGCTTCACGGGTGGAATAAACCTTGCGGACGAATACATCAACAGGAGGATAAGGTTCGGACACTGGAAGGACACGGGCGTGATGCTCCAGGGCGACGCGGTCTGGAATTTTACGGTCATGTTCCTTGAAATATGGAATTCTTATCATTTGGACGACGAGGATTATACGGTTTTCAGGCCTGATTCCGGCACGGAGAACAGCTTTGGGAGCGACGGATTTGTCCAGCCCTTCGGCGATTCACCGCTGGACGGCGAAACCGTTTCGGTGAATATTTATCTGGACATTCTCGCGCAGGCAAAGGATTACGTCTATATATTCACGCCATATCTTGCCGTTAGCGACGAACTGAATATTGCGCTGTGCTCCGCCGCAAAACGCGGAGTGGACGTACGTATGGTCCTTCCGGGTACGCCGGATAAAAAGATTGCGTATCGGCTTTCGCGTTCCTATTATCTTCCGCTGATGAAAGCGGGAGTGAGGATATACGAATATACTCCAGGCTTTATGCACGGGAAAAGCTATGTCTGCGACGATGAGTTGGCTGTGGTCGGAACGATTAACATGGATTACCGCAGCCTATATCTGCACTTTGAGTGCGGCGTGCTTATGTATAAAACAAACGAGGTCACGGAGCTGAAAAAGGACGCTCTGAAAACCTTTGAGGTATCCCACGAGGTTAGTATCGGCGAACGGAACCGCGGGAAATTCCGTCAGCTTTGCGGCGGGCTGATCGACTCGGTTCTGCGTGTATTCGCGCCGCTGTTTTAAAGAAGACTCAATTTGGAAAGGTAATCTGCAATGAAGCTTTGGTCGGGAAGATTTGTTAAGAACACTGATGCTCTGGTTGATGAACTCAATGCCAGCATCGGGTTCGATTTCAGAATGTACAGGCAGGATATAAGAGGCAGCCTTGCCCATTCCGCGATGCTTGCGGAACAGGGAATAATCACGAAGGAGGATGCCCTGCTGATATCTGACGGGCTCCGCGCGATTCTCGGGGATATCGAGAAAGGGGCTTTGAGTTTCGGAAACGACGTCGAGGATGTGCACATGGCGATCGAAGGCGAGCTCACGAGGAGAATCGGCGATGCGGGAAAGCGCCTTCATACCGCGAGGAGCCGCAACGATCAGGTGGCGCTCGATTTCAGGCTATACCTTAAAGAGGAAATAGCGGAGATCCGGAGCCTCGTGCTGGAGCTGCTTGAAACGGTTATGCGACTCGCCGAACGGAATACGGACGTTATCATGCCGGCTTATACTCATTTGCAGCGGGCACAGCCGACAACCTTTGCCCACTACATGATGGCTTACGCCAACATGCTCAGGCGCGACGTTACGAGGCTTGAGGACTGCCTTGACAGAATGGATGAGTGCCCTCTGGGCAGCGGGGCGCTGACCGCGACGACCTACCCCATCGACAGGGAGTTTGTCGCGCGCGAACTCGGCTTTGAGGGGATAACCCAGAATAGCCTCGACGGTGTCTCGGACCGAGATTTCGCGATTGAGCTTCTAAACGATTTGTCCATCTTGATGATGCACCTGTCCCGTTTTTCGGAGGAGATAATACTCTGGTGTTCATGGGAATTCAAATTTATAGAGCTGGACGACGCATATTCCACAGGCTCGTCTATCATGCCTCAGAAAAAAAACCCGGATATCGCAGAGTTGGTCCGAGGCAAGACCGGCCGTGTTTATGGCGATCTCATGACCCTTTTAACGGTCATGAAGGCTCTTCCTCTGGCCTATAACAAGGATATGCAGGAGGATAAGGAGCCGGTGTTCGACGCCGTGGACACAGTCATGAAGTGCATTCCCGTGTTTTCCGCCATGCTGAATACTATGCGGCTTTACCCCGAAAATATGCGCAGTGCGGCGCAGCGCGGCTTTATTAATGCGACCGACTGTGCGGACTATCTGGTGAAAAAGGGCCTGCCTTTCCGCGACGCTTATTCGATAGTCGGAAAGCTTGTCAGCCGCTGCATCGAAAAGGGAAAAACGCTTGAAACGCTGGAGCTGGAAGAGTACCGCAGCTTTTCGCCGGTTTTTGAAGCGGACTTGTATGAGGCAATCGCGCTTGAAACCTGCGTTGCTTCGAGAAAGGCCGCGGGAGGTCCGGCAAGGGAAAGCGTTTTGAAGCAGATAGAGAATATCGGAAAATTTATAGAAGAAAGGCGCAGACAGAATTACTGATACCGGTTTGCGGGAAAAAGATATGAAAAAACTCTGCATAATGCTGGCAGCGATTTTTCTGCTGTCGGCTTTTCAGCCGAGCCGGGCACTTGAATGTGATACATATACACCCACTGATGACTCATCCGATGGCTACATAGTAAAACTGAAGGACACGCAGGCGGATACCGTTTCCCTAATGGAAAACTCCGATCTTACAGAAATTAGCTCGAAGGCCGGTCTCTATCACGCAGACTCGGTATCGGATATAAAAAAGCTGGGCAGTGATGTCTTATATTACGAACCTGACTATAAGGTGACGCTCGCGGAGCTTCCCGATGACACCTATGCCTCCAGACAGTGGAGCATAGGCTATCTTGGCATAAGCTCGGCGTGGGATGCCGGGTATAACGGAGAGGGCGTGAAAATAGCCGTTATTGACAGCGGAGTGAATACCGGACACGAGGACCTTGCCGGCGCGAACATTGCGGATGGCTATAACGTCATAGACGGCACCGACAATGTTCGGGACGATATGGGCCATGGCACCTTTATCTGCGGGCTTATCTCGGCGGACAGGAATAACGGCAGGGGAATTGCCGGCTTTTGTACGGATGCCACGATAATACCCATAAAATGTTTTGGTGAGAGCAAGGAAACAAGCTCTTCCTATCTAATCAGATCGATCTATGTAGCGATTGACGACTATGGCTGCGATGTTATAAATCTCAGCTCAGGAATGGCGGAGAACGTAAGAAGTTTGGAAGATGCGGTTGAGTATGCCGCCGGCAAGGGTGTCATCGTTGTTGCCTCAGCCGGGAACGACGGAAACTCGATGCTCAATTACCCGGCGGCTTATGACTGCGTCGTAGGTGTCGGAGCAGTGGACCAAAACGGTCAGGTCGCGAGCTTTTCGGAAAAGAACCGGTCAGTGTTCGTTGTCGCTCCGGGAGTTAATCTGATTAGCTTAAAAACGACACAGAACAATATGTATGAGATCGGCGCGGGGACCTCATATTCGGCTCCCTTTGTTTCCGTTGCGGCCGCGATACTCAAGCAGTACGATCTGAGTGCAACAGTCGATGATTTTATGGAGATACTCAAAGCCTCGTCGATCGACGGCGGTATTAAGGGCTATGATACGTCATACGGATACGGATCGCTGAATATAGCGAATTTTCTCGAAGTGATGCAGAACTACGAGCTTCGGAGCATAGGTGAGATATTTCCTGATGTTCAAGGACACTGGGCTTCCACAAGTATAGATTACTGTTACCGGAACGGACTGTTTACGGGTATTACGCAAAGCTCCTTTGAGCCGGAAACTGTCATGAACCGCGCGATGTTCGTGACTGTGCTCAGCCGCATGAGCAAAGAGACAATTTCGGGATACTCAAACGTCTTTGCAGACGTTCCGGAGGACTCATGGTACTGCCAGCCCTGCTCCTGGGGTGCTGCGAACGGTATCGTGGGCGGCATGGGAGAAGGAATGTTCGCCCCCATGGGCGCGGTGACGAGAGAGCAGATGGCGGTGTTTCTTTATCGCTATGCTATTCTCTACGGCCTGACGGACGGTAGCGTTAACGACCCGACTGCCATACTTTTTGCCTTTTCAGACAGGGATCAGGTTTCGGACTGGGCGGCGGAAGCGATGGCATGGGCAATTGAAAACGGCCTCATAACAGGACGCAGCGAAACCGGACTTTACCCAAAAGACAGCGCAAAGAGGTGCGAGGTCGCAACGATAATCACGCGCTTTACGGCGCTTTTTGCAGATAACTGACCGAATACTATATAGAATCCGAGCACAGCGCTCAGCGGGGAGAAAATACAAATGCCTGAAGAAATAATAACAAATCTTTATCGTTTACAAATTAAGCTTCCGAACAGTCCCCTGAAAATGCTTAACAGCTATCTGATAAAGGGCGAAGAGCGAAACCTTCTGATAGACACCGGTTTTAATCATATAGAATGCCGGGAATCACTTATGGGAGGACTCAGCGAACTCGGCGTGAACATGGCGGAAACAGACATAATTCTCACGCATCTTCACGCCGACCACACGGGGCTAGCGCCGGAGATATATGTTCCCGGAACAAGAGTTTTCCTTTCCAGAAAGGAAATTCCGTGGATGATAGGGGAAATGCGCAGGGAGCTTTGGAAGAGAGACAATGCAAGAATGCTGCAGTCGGGTTTCACTCCGGACTCGATAGGCAACGGGAAGACCTTTTCAAGTTCACGCGGGATGGCTTCTGACCCGAGCTTCGACAAATACCTTCCGATCGACGAGGGCGATGAGTTTTCCTGCGGCGGCTATACGCTCAGAGCTGTTCTGACTCCGGGGCATACCCCCGCGCATATGTGCTTTTTTATGGAGAAACAGAAAACAATGTTCACAGGCGACCATGTCCTGTTCGATATTTCACCGAACATAACCCTGTGGCAGAATGTGGATGACTCGCTGGGAGATTATCTTGAGAGTCTGAAGAAGATTAACAGATTCGACGTCGATCTGGCGCTGCCCGGACACCGGGGAACGGGGGATTTTCACGCAAGGGTCGCGGAGCTGCTGGAGCACCACGAAAAGCGCCTTGAAGAATGCCTTGAAGTTGTGCTGAACAATCCCGATAGCACAATCATCGATATAGCGGGAAAAATGACATGGAGAATCCGCTGCAATTCATGGGAGGATTTCCCCGCAAACCAGAAATGGTTTGCCGTCGGGGAGTGCCACAGCCATCTGCGCCATCTCGAAAGGCGGGGAAAGGTCGAAGCATACGAGTCGGGAGAGCTGATACGTTATAGAGCAATATGACTAAAGTGCGCCACGCGGCCGGGGATT
>JAYFQM010000006.1:0-30581 GCA_034927185.1 Oscillospiraceae bacterium
TCGTCTGTATAGCCGTAGGGGGGAAAACTTGCATCGAATCCGACCGTGAACGTGGTACGCTCCGCAGGATCGGCACTAGGATCCGTACTCTCGGCCTCCGTTTTCGTTCCGCATCCGGACAGAAGTCCAAAGCAAAGAGCCGCCGCCAGCAGCAGGACTGTAACGGTTTTAATGTTCCTCATTTCATTTCCTCCAAAATAATGGGTATTGCGTGTCGCGAGGATATTGTACCACATTAGCGAAATAAAGCAAGCGTAATCGGGAAAATGCCTGTGCATTTTTTGCACGCGCTCCTAATTGCCATATTTTTATCTGTAAAACCTCCAATTCCGCGGCGTTTTTTACATTTTGTTAATCTATTTGAATTATCTGTTGGTATAATATATTTATTGTTATATAATGAACACAACAAACGCGGGAGGACGTGACATCATGTCTAAAAAAGCCCTTATTATAGAAGACGACGCAAATATTGCCGAGCTTTTGCGTCTTTATCTCGAAAAGGATGGTTTCGACGTCGTTAAAGCGGCGGACGGCGGGACGGGAGTCCGTTATGCGCTTACCGAGAACCCCGATGTTATCCTTCTGGACATCATGCTTCCCGTTCTTGACGGCTGGCAGGTCTGTCGAAAGGTTCGCGAGACATCTAAAACCCCCATTATAATGCTTACCGCCAAGGGCGAAACCTTTGACAAGGTAAACGGTCTCGACATGGGAGCCGATGACTACATAGTCAAGCCCTTTGAGGTCAAGGAACTCCTTGCCAGAATTCACGCGGTCATGCGCAGAACGGAGCCGGAGGAGAAGACCGGCGAGAAAAAGCTCTCCTTTGACAAGCTTATAATAAATCTTGATTCCTATGAGCTTATTGTTGATGGCAAAAAGATAGAGACTCCTCCGAAAGAGATGGAGCTTTTATTCCATCTTGCCTCGACTCCGAACAGAGTCTATACCCGAAATCAACTTCTCGACGAGGTATGGGGCTTCGATTATTTCGGAGATTCACGTACTGTCGACGTCCATGTGAAGCGTCTTCGTGAAAAGCTTGAGAACGTTTCGGACCAGTGGACGCTCAAGACGGTCTGGGGCGTAGGCTACAAATTCGAGCTTAACGACAGATCATAAACATAATGACAAAACGGCCTTAAATGGCCGTTTCGCGCCTTGAGGAGAGATTAGACGATTGAAAAGCGTATACTTTAAAAACTTTGTGATGACGGCTGTGCTCGTGGTTATCAGCTTCTTCGTTCTGGGCACGTCTATAGTCATACTCGGACGCTCGTTCGCTCTGAATCAGAAGCGTGACAGTATCGCTTTGGGTGCGTCCGAGGTCTCAAAGGCCACCTCTGCCTTTTTGGAGGAGAACAGTGACCTGAACGCCTGGTATCTCCGCCTCATTATCAGCTCGCTTGCCAAAAGCACCGGAAACGAAATACTTATAACAGACACCCACGGCATTATCGTTTCAAGCTCGGATATGGACGTCGTTTCCCCTTACATCGGAAAACAGATAAGCAACAGCATAATGGAGGTGCTGTATAGGACCGGCAAGTTTCAGAAGCTCACAACTCTGGATAATATTTATAACAATCGTCCTTTTTATATCGTCGCGCTGCCGGTAACGGTCAATGCCGACATGGTCGCGGCATACGTTTTCGTCGGCTCGGACTGTTCGGAAATTATTGACGCGTGGGGTACGGCGTCCACGGTTTTCGTAATGACGGCGCTTGTTGTAATGCTGATGGCCGTTGTTCTCTCATATTACAATTCCAAGCGCCAGTCCGAGCCTCTTCTTGAGATAGCCTGCGCCGCACGGCGGTTTGCTCACGGCGACTTCTCCGCCCGGGTTGCGGACGAGGGCCGCGAGGATGAGATCGGAGAGCTCACCGAGTCCTTTAACCTTATGGCTGAGTCACTGGAAAAATCCGAGCAGCTCAGAACCGAATTTATCGCCAATATTTCTCATGAGCTTAAAACCCCAATGACGACGATTGCCGGCTTCGCCGACGGTATTCTGGACGGGACGATCCCTAAGAACGATCAGGACAAATACCTCGCGACAATCTCAAGCGAGACGAAGCGTCTATCCCGTCTTGTGAGGCAGATGCTGCAAATGAGCAAGATCCAATCTGTCGACACGGTTGCGCTGCTCGCCCGGAGCTTTGACCTGACCGAGGTGATTATGCGAACTCTAATTAACTTTGAGAACAAAATCACTCAGCACGGACTCGATGTCGACTGCCAGCTTCCCGAAGAAAGCATAATCGTCCGCGGCGACGAGGACTCGATCACTCAGGTTGTTTATAACCTGATAGACAACGCCATTAAGTTCTCTGGAAAAGGCTCGGCTATCGGCATTTCCCTCTGGAAGCAGGGCGGCAAGGCCTTCGTTTCGATCAAAAACCACGGTGAAACCATCTCTCCTCAGGAGCTTCCCTTCATCTTCGACAGGTTCCATAAAACCGACAAGTCGAGGAGCCTGGACCGCGACGGCGTTGGGCTAGGTCTCTCAATCGTCAAGACGATTCTTAACAACCACAACGAGGATATCACAGTCACAAGCAGGGACGGCGTTACGGACTTTGTGTTCACCGTCAAGCTTAAATAAGAAACCGTTTTAAAAAGTTCACGAGTTCATAAACTTTTCACATTATATTCATAACAAGTACAAAAGTGTATTTTATCATAAGGACAGACTTAAGGAGAACAAATGAATGCCAACTCATTAAACTCCAAATAAGCTTATTTTCTCCCCCTCTATAATATAATCCTCTCTCAAGCAGTTAAGCTCCGGGTAAAACCGGGGCTTTCTGTTTTCCGGCAGAAAGAGCGAAAAATACGGGCTCCGTATCCGGGAGCCCGTCTGGGTCGTTATTACTTCTCAACTATGTGCACGTTAAGATGGTCATAGGTCATTTCGATCCCCCGCTCCCTGAACGCCTTCCTTACGTTCTCGTTCAAAACAAACAGCATGTTCACGTAATCCTCTCTTTTTACCCAGACCCTTATCGTATACTCCACAGAGCTCTGCTTATATGAGTTAAGCCCTACAACGGGCGCAGGGTCCTTCAGAATGCGCTCCTCAGCCTTGATGACGTCCATAAGCGCCGCCTTGACATCTTCCGTATCGTCGTTATAGGAGGCCTCGAAAAAAAGATCGAGCCGTCTTTCCTTTTCCCTGGTGTAGTTTATGATTTTCGCTCCCGTGACCTGACTGTTCGGAATATATACAACTTTATTGTCGATTGTCACAATCGTCGTATAAAGCAGCTCGACCTTGCTGACGGTTCCGGAAACATTGTCAAGCTCAACATAATCTCCCGAGGTAAAGGGCTTTGAGGTCAAAATGGTGAATCCGCTGAAGATATTTGAGAGCAGCCCCTGAACCGAAAGAGAGAGAGCCAGACCGGCTACTCCGACCAGAGCCACGAGGGAAGATGTTTCGATCCCCAGCTTTGACGCAACGACTATTAATGCTACAATCCACAGGCCAACCTTAACGCCACTGCGGATAAAGCCCTTGACTGCATTGTCGAGCTTGCTTCTGGTCTGGATGTGGTCAACGGTTCTCAGAACTATTGTTATAACCAGCAGGCAAACCAAAAAAACAAGAACCGCTGAAATCAGCGTCATCAGGCTGATGGTGCCTATGGAAATTTTTGATACGGAATCAAGCGTATCGGTAAGATTCATACTTGACACTCCTCTTCAGTATTAGTTTTATGCAGTAGATATTATACCAAAAAAGCGGATGATGTCAAAGACTGTTTCTTTTATGCAGGCAAAACACTGAGAATGACGAAAAAAGGATGTCTGAGTCTTGACAAGCGCCGTATTTTTGGTATAATTACTTTCGCGTTCACAAAATACGCGGGCGTAGCTCATTTGGCAGAGCGCCACCTTGCCAAGGTGGAGGTAGCGAGTTCGAATCTCGTCGCCCGCTCCATGGTTATTAGGCTAAAAAAGATGCAGGATTGTATCTTTTTTAGCCTAATTCTTATGTTATACTGAAAAACGGTATTGAGATTTCATGTTATTTATTAAGTGCAAAGAAATATGTGAAGCGGGGAGTGTGACACCATTGAACTTTGAAATAACTGATCAGGTTGACGAGAAAGACAAAAAAATCATCTATAATTACTTACTGGAATATAATCTTCAAAAAATCGAGGATACAAATCCAAGGGATTTGGGGATATATCTTCAAGATGGAATGGGCAAAAAAGTTGCGGGGCTGATCGGAGAGACGCACGGGAATTGGTTGTCTATAAAATACTTGTGGGTAAGTGAAGAGCTCCGAGGTCAGAACATCGGAAGCGCAATTTTGACGCAAGCGGAAAAGGCGGCAAAAGAGCGTGGTTGCAAATATGCTTTTTTAGACACATTTAGCTTTCAGGCCCCTGAGTTTTATAAAAAATATGGTTATAAAGAAGTATTCACTTTAGAAGAATATCCGATTACCGGAAAACGTCACTATTTTGTAAAAGAACTTTAACATCATAAGAATGCTGTAAAACACAGTTTCTAAACAGATTAAGACATGCCGTCAGTGAACGGAAAAGAACAGGTTTTTCCTGTTCTGTTTTTTTGCTTATACTCTGAGCAGATAATACGGCAGGACTTCGGCGAACGGTGTAGCGGCCTGTTGCTTTTTTGCTTAGTCTGTGGTATCTTATGGTTTAATTACTTTAGGAAGGGGATCACCAACATGGAATTTACACTGCGCAGATTCAGTCTTGAGGACGTCGAGAGCGTCGCTCGTTATGCGAATAACGAAAAAATTGCGTGCAAGCTGAGAGATGTTTTTCCCCATCCGTACAGCGCCGATGATGCCGTAAGTTATATAGAAAGCTGCATTTCCAGAGATGAACAGGTGCTTTGCCGGGCAATAGACGTAGAGGGAGCCGCTATCGGCAGCATAGGCGTATTCCCCGGCGGCGATATTTACAGGAAAAGCGCAGAGCTTGGCTACTGGCTCGGAGAGGAGTTCTGGGGCCTTGGCATAATGTCAGAAGCCGTCAGGCGCATCTGCGCGAAAGCCTTTGAGAAATTTGATATCGTCCGCATTTTTGCCGAACCCTTCGCGCACAACGCTGGTTCGCGCAGAGTGCTTGAAAAAGCTGGCTTTACCTGTGAGGGCACGATGAAATGCGGAGTTTATAAAAACGGGATAATCTACGACTACTGCATGTACGCTCTTTTGAGAGAATGAGGAATTAATAATGAAATACGAGGAAAAATCACTGACCCTCAGAAACGGGCAGGGCTGTGTTCTGCGAAGCCCGACGGGGTCTGACGCAGAGGAAATGATTTGCTGTCTTAGAAAAACAGCCTCTGAAACTATATTTCTTGCGCGTTACGAGGACGAGATAAAGTTCACCCCCGATGACGAGGCGAAAATTCTGTCCGATATTTATGACAACCCTGAAGGAATAATGATTGCGGCTTTCATTGGCGGGCGGCTTGTTGCAAACGCCGGCTTCAGCAGCGTCGCGCCATATGAAAGGACCCGTCACCGCGCCGAATTCGGTATTTCAGTTTTGAAGGAATACTGGGGGCTTGGACTGGGTTCCCTGCTTCTAGCGGCACTGATTGAAGCGGCTGCAAAAGCGGGATATGAACAGCTTGAGCTTGAGGTCGTAGCTGAAAACGAACGCGCAACCGCCCTATACGAAAAATTCGGGTTTGAAACCTATGGTATTCGTCCCGGCACCTTCAAATACAGGGACGGCGTCTACCGCTCCTGCCGTCTGATGTTAAAAAAACTGTGATAGAATCAAAGCCGCGGCCGGAGGGCCGCGGCTTTCTTATACCACAGGTGCAAAGCAGAGTTGCGGTATGTGTTCATAAAAACACCGTGTAATGACCGTTTACGGCCATTACACCATCTTCTCCTGCTTCACCTTTTTGTCTATGACATGCCTTGAGGCGAGTTCCTTCAAAATGTCGCCGTTTTCTATGCCCAGCTCGACCATCATCACCATAACGTGATAGAGTAGGTCAGACACCTCGTAAACCGTTTCGGCTCTGTCGCCGCCCTTGGCCGCAATTATGACCTCGGTGCTTTCCTCGCCAATCTTTTTAAGTATCTTATCAATACCCTTTTCAAAAAGATAGCTTGTGTAGCTCCCCTCCTTGCCCTCAGCCTTCCGTCCCTTAATTAGCTCATAAAGGCTGTCAAGAGAGAATCCGCTAAGCGTTGCGCTCTCAAAAACCTTATCCACAAAGCAGCTTTCGTTACCTAGATGGCAGGCTGGCCCTGCCTTTTTGACCTGCACAACGAGCGCGTCCCGGTCACAGTCCGCTGTTATATCAACTATTTCCTGATAATTTCCGCTCGTTTCGCCCTTGCGCCAAAGCTCTTTACGCGAGCGCGACCAAAAGCAGCTCCTCCCCTCACGCATCGAAATTTCCAGGCTCTCCCTGTTCATATACGCAAGGGTCAGCACCTTTTTCGTTTCGCAGTCCGTAACTATCGCGGGGATAAGCCCCTTTTCATCGAATTTAAGTTGGTCAATGCTCAGCATATCTTTTCTCCTGCGATCATATTCTCACCGGTATGCCGTTGGCAAAAAGCTCGGCCTTGAGGTCCGGAATTTTCACCTCGCCGAAGTGGAAAATCGAGGCAGCAAGCCCCGCGTCTATCTTAGGGAGAGCTTTGAAAAGTGAAACGAAGTCTCCGATGCATCCTGCGCCTCCGGAGGCTATGACCGGAACGGAAACCGCTTCGCAGACCGCCTCCAGCATCTCAAGGTCAAAGCCACCCTTCACCCCGTCGGTATCAATGCTGTTGAGCACGATCTCTCCCGCGCCTCGGGAAACGCCGCTCTTTATCCATTCGATAGCGTCCATACCGGTGTTCTCGCGTCCGCCTCTCGAAAAAACAGTGTAGCTTCCGCCTACGCGCTTAACGTCCACGGAAAGCACGACGCACTGGTCGCCGTATCTTTTGGCAGCCTTGTATATGAGTCCGGGGTCCCTTATCGCGCCGGAATTCACGCTTACCTTGTCGGCCCCGCATTTTAGAACACGGTCGAAGTCTTCAAGCGTGTTTATCGCTCCGCCCACTGTCAGCGGGATGAATATCCGCTCCGCGACTCTGCGAAGTGCGTCTGCAAAAAGCGCTCTGCCCTCTGAGGAGGCCGTTATATCATAAAATACAAGCTCGTCCGCTCCATTTTCGCTATAATACCCACCCAGCTCAACCGGCGAGGAGACGTCGCGCAGCCCTGCGAAATTAACGCCCTTTACGACGCGTCCGTCCCTGACGTCAAGACAGGGTATGATTCGTTTCGTTATCATTTACATTCCGCCTTTTTAATAACGTCAATCGCCTCGGCCAGATCCACACTCCCGGTATATAACGATTTTCCCAGTATCGCTCCCCTGACGCCCGTTTCCGCAAGCAGCCTGAGGTCGTTTATCGAGCTGACGCCGCCCGAAGCGATGATATCCATAGAGAATCGCTCGGCAAGATCTTCATAAAGCTTCCGGTTCACGCCCCGCATGGCTCCGTCCTTTGAAATGTCCGTGCAGATAAGGGTTTTTACCCCTATGTTCTGTATTTTACCGCAAAATCCAAAGCAGTCCTCCCCGCTGGTCCGCGTCCAGCCGTGGGTCGCGACCAGCCCATTCTTGATGTCGACCGCAACCGCGATTTTTTCACCGAAGCGCTTTATGGCTCCAGCCAAAAATTCAGAGTCCGTCACCGCGGCGGTACCGACAATCACTCGCATTACTCCCAAACCGAGATAGCGTTCCGCTGTCTCCATACCACGAATGCCACCGCCGACCTCGACCTGGAGGCCGCATTCGTCAACTATTTTCCTGATAATTTCATAATTTGACGTATCACCGCTCTTCGCTCCGTCAAGGTCAACAAGGTGCAGAAATGTTGCTCCCGCCGCTTTGAATCCCCTGGCAACCTCCACAGGGCTGTCGCTGTAAACAGTCATTTTTTCATAATCGCCGTGCAGAAGACGCACGGCTTTTCCGCCACAAAGATCGATTGCCGGATAAAGGTCCATAACCGCCTCCAATTGTTAACCGTTGATTTCGCAGAATGCCTTAAGTATTTTTAGCCCTGCGGCGCCGCTTTTTTCAGGATGGAACTGCATCCCGAAAACGTTTTCCCTCGCAACAGCGGCCGTTAAAGGCGCGCCATAGTCAGCGGTTGCGATCGCACTCCCGTCACAGTCCATACCGGAATATGAATGAACGAAATAAACGAAATCACCTTCAGATGTATACTTAAACACCTCTGATTTTTTTCCATTCTCGCTAATACAGAGAGAATTCCAGCCTATATGAGGAATTTTATATCCCATCGGGATAGCTGTTGCAATATGCCGAACCTCTCCCGCTATCAACCCCAGTCCTTCGGTCACGCCGTATTCATAGCTTCTGTCAAAGAGCAGCTGCATTCCGAGGCATATACCCATGAGCGGCTTTCCCTTTTCCGCTTCCTTAATTATCAGCTCGTCAAGCCTGTTCCTTCCGAGTTTTTCCCGCGCATCCGTAAAGGCGCCGACTCCGGGAAGAATAATCCTGTCGGCGTTTTTTATTACTTCCGGGTCACCGCTCACGACCGATTCAATGCCGATAAAAGACAGCGAGCTTTTCAGGGAAAAAAGATTGCCAACTCCGTAGTCGACTATAACCGTCATCACAGGGCTCCTTTTGTCGAAGGTATGGCGCCTCCCAGCTGCGGGTCAAGCGAGCACGCCTGTTTGAGCGTCCTTCCGAGCGCCTTGAAGACGCCCTCCAATATGTGATGGGAGTTTTCTCCCGCAAGCTGCCTGATATGCATGGTTATCCCGGAAGTACGCACAAACCCGAAAAGAAACTCCTTTACGAGCTCGGTATCGAAATCTCCAACCTTCTCAGTCGGCGGTTTGACCTCATATGAAAGGTAAGCACGTCCCGAAACATCGGCGGCGCAGAGAATGAGTGCTTCATCCATAGGGAGAATAATATCTCCGTATCGGACAATTCCGGCTTTGTCGCCCAGTGCTTTCGCAAAGGCAATTCCAAGGCAGATGCCGATATCCTCGGTCGTATGGTGATAGTCAACGTGTTTATCTCCGACACATGATATATCAAGCCCGAAGCGTCCGTGATTAGCAAACAGATTCAGCATGTGGTCAAGAAATCCGCATCCGGTGGCTATACTGACATTCCCGCCGTCGAGATCAAGCGACAGATAAATGTCGGTCTCTGAGGTTCTTCGTTGAAGCTCATATTTTCTCATATGGCAAGCATCTCCTTCAGTGACAGAATAAGCAGGTCCATTTGCTCCGGTGTTCCGATTGATATCCTCACATAGTCTGAAATTCGCGGCTTATCAAAGTGCCTGACCAGTATCCCCCTGTCGCGGAGACCCTGGCAGATCTCTTTTCCTCCTAGCCGCGGATGAGCCGCGAATACAAAATTTGCCTGCGACGGTGTATGGATAAACCCAAGCGCGCCAAGCTTATCGCAAAACTCATCTCTTGTTCGGATAATTCTTCTAATATTATTATCATAATACTCTTTTTCTTCCATAGCTGCTATACCGGCGAGCAGAGTAAGGCGATTAACATTATAAGGATTTGTCGAATTTCGCAGCTTATCAAGGTCCGCAATAAGCTCCTTGCTTCCGATTGCGTACCCAAGCCTGGCTCCCGCTAGCGAGCGCGATTTAGAGCAGGTCTGGATGACGAGAAGATTCTCGTATTTTGTTGTGAGTCCTACGCAGCTTTTACCGCCGAAGTCAATATATGCTTCGTCGATTACTACCACATTGTCCGGATTTAATTTTGCAATGCTCTCTATATCCTCTGCAGGAAGACATGTTCCCGTGGGTGCGTTGGGGTTTGCGATAACAATCATTGTCCCTTTTTTAAAGTAATCCTCCGCGCAGACCGAAAGATCGGTCCGCAGCGTAATCTCTTTTTTCGGTATTCCGTGAACGTCCGCAAATACGGAGTAAAAGCCATATGAAATATCTGGATAGGATACTCCCTTTTCTTTGTCGCCATACGCCATAAATGCAAACGAAAGGATTTCATCCGAGCCGTTGCCGACCAACACGTTATTCAGCGCAACTCCGTACCGCTCCGCAATCGCCTCGCGCAAATTCCTGCATTCGGGGTCGCTGTACAGACGCAGGTCTTCGATCTCTTTTCTGTTTAACGTCTCAACGACACGTGGTGCCGGAGGATAAGGCGACTCGTTCGTGTTGAGCTTGATATAGCTTTTGTCTCTCGGCTGCTCTCCCGGAACATAAGCCTTGAGTGGGGCAAACCTTTCGTTCATGAACCTGCTCATACTCAAAGCCCTCCTTATCTTTTTAATCGTATCGTCGCGCTGACAGCGTGCGCGTGGAGCCCTTCCTTATCCGCAAAATACGCTATCTTCTTACCCACCGCATTGAGTTCTTCCTTTGAGTAATACATATAGGAGGATTTTTTAAAAAAATCGTCAACTGAGAGCGCGCTTGAAAATTTGGCCGTCCCTCCTGTGGGAAGGGTATGGTTGGTTCCAGCGAAATAATCGCCGAGTGGCTCCGGGCAATTGCGCCCTAAAAAAATCGAACCCGCATTAGTTATCCTATCAAGATAATTAAATGGTTCATCCACGCACAACTCGAGATGTTCCGGTGCAATTTCATTCGAAATATCAATTGCCTCCTCGATACTCTCGGCTATGATTATCTTTCCGCTGCTCTCAATCGACCCTCTTGCGATTTCCTCGCGCGGGAGGGTTTTTAGCTGAGCCTCAATTTCCGCCGCGACCTTTTCTGCAAGCTCCTGTGAGTCCGTTATCAAGACGGCGCTTGCGAGTCTGTCGTGCTCCGCCTGCGAAAGCATATCAGCGGCGATGACCACAGGGTCGCTTTTTATATCCGCTATCGCCAGAACCACGCTGGGCCCCGCTATCATGTCGATACCCACGCATCCGAAAACCTGTCGCTTTGCCTCGGCAACATATGCGTTTCCCGGACCAACAATTTTTTCAACCCTTGGAATGCTCTCCGTTCCGAAGGCAAGAGCCGCGATTGCCTGAGCACCGCCGCACTTAAATATTCTATCGACTCCGGCAATATCCGCCGCCGCTACTATATTGGGGCTGATGTTTCCGCTTTTGTTGGGCGGGGTCGTCATTATTATCTGTTCAACACCCGCAAGCTTTGCCGGGATACAGTTCATAAGGACCGATGATGGATAGCTTGCCGTGCCTCCGGGTATATAAAGCCCGACGCTTTTTATCGGTGTCACCTTCTGGCCCAGAATTATTCCTTGCGATTTTTGAATTCTGTAGCCGCTCCTGATTTGTAAGCTGTGGTAGCTTCTGATGTTTTCCGCGGCTTCCTTCAATATACCGATAAACTCAGGATCGACCATTGAAAGCGCGGTCCCTCGTTCCTCTGGAGTCAGTTCCATTGATTCGGGCACGGCTCCATCGAATCTTCGTCCGTATTCCCTGAGAGCTGTATCTCCCCTGTCGCGTACCTGCGCGAGAATCTCCGACACTGTGTCCGCAACGTCTGATTCTACACTTTTTCGCGGTAAAATATCCTCTAAGGACATATTTTTGGTATTATATATCTTAATCATACAGTCACTTCTCCTGAATGTGCTCTCTAAGCAGTTTGTACAGTTCCTCGATCTCACAGGTTTTAAAGCGGAACGAAGCCTTATTGACTATGAGCCTCGCACTGATTTCGGTTATCACTTCCAAAACCTCAAGGTTATTCTCCTTGAGAGTTTTACCGGTCTCCACGATATCTACGATAACATCCGAAAGCGAAACGATGGGAGCAAGCTCAATCGAACCGTTGAGCTTTATTATTTCTATTTCCCTGCTCTGCTCCGCATAATATTTCTTTGCGATTACGGGATACTTTGTGGCCACGCGCAGCGTTTTACCCGTTTTCGAAAGCGCATTTTTTTTGCCGGCAACAGCGACTCTGCACCTTCCTAGCCCGAGATCGAGCAGTTCATAAACGTCAGGCTCCTGCTCCAGAAGTATGTCCAGCCCCGCAACGCCAATATCTGCGGCGCCGTGTTCAACATATATTGCAACATCTGAGGGCTTGACCCAAAAGAAACACACACCTTTTTCTTCATTTTGAAAGACAAGCTTCCGGCTGTCTTCGGGGCTTTCGGAACAGCCGTATCCGATTTCGTCAAAGAGCTTATACACACTCTCTCCCAGGCGACCCTTTGGGAGGGCGACTCTAACCGTTTGTTTCAAGTATTTCCAGCCCCCTGTCCCCAAATTTCAAAAGCCGCTTGTATCTGAGCCTGTCGGGTTTCGTTTTCTGGACTCTGACCGTTGTTCCGTTTGCCGTCAGAAGCTTCACCGCCTCTGTAAGCTTTGATACGTCCGCGTCAGGCTCGTATGTCAGCAGGACGTCGACATCGTAGCCGTCGGTTTCGGTGTCGCAGCGCTCAAGCTGATCGGTATATACGGCAAAGCCTATGGCCTGGGTGTTCTTACCCAGCCTTTCCATGAGCTTGTCGTAGCGTCCACCGGATATAACCGCTGTCGGAACTCCTCCTATGAATCCCTGAAATATCAATCCGTTATAATAAGACAGATCGTTAATAACTGAAAAATCTAACTTCACGCGCGAGCTTTCCGGCTCCGGAAGGAGGATTTTCCCAAGCTCGCGCAGCCGCTCCAGCGACGTACGCATCCTGTCGTTTCTTACAAAAGTCCCGGCTCTGTCCAGGGTCTCGCTAAATTCGCCGTAAAGCGTGGGCAGCGCCGAAAGTGCGCCTTTTATTTCATCCGGAACGCTCGATTCTTCGCAGAGGCGGATTATCTCATGCGAGTTTTTATGACCTATGCCTTTCAGAATTCTTGCTTCAAGGGGGGTGTTTAATGAACAGCTTTCAAGCAGCCCCGATATGAAGCCCATATCTGACAGGACCATCTGGTTCTCCTCACTGAGCTTCTGGAGGCTCTTACAGGCGAGAAGTACAGCTTCGGCTTCTGTGTACAGGTCAATATCGCCAAAACACTCAAGCCCGACCTGCATGATCTCACGGTACTCGTTCGAGCCGTGCGGCGTGCGGTATACGTTTTCGTTGTAATATAGCTTCTCCGTTTCAGAGCGCTCCGACGGCGCGTTCTTCGCGATCGAAAGCGTAACATCGGGCTTGAGCGCCATGAGCTTTCCGCTGAGATCAGTGAAGGTTATAACCTGCTGGCTGGGAAGAAAACTCTTGTTTTCAAGATAGAGGTCGTATTCCTCGAACTTGCTCATTTTGTACTTTTTATAACCGTACTGCTCGTACAGGTTGCGAAGATCAAAAATTGCGCGCTCCTCGCGTTTTAGAATGGAATCAGTAATGCTCACTATGGCCCTGCTCCTTTCGGATGTCGCTATTATCTTATACCGAAAGTATATATTATACGAACATTATCGTCAATACTTCTTTTCGCTAATTAATTACTATGTTAAAGTTATTTATATGGCAAAACTGTTTAATTATCTTACGATTCCTTTTATGAACTTCGTCTCTTCGGGCAGAGTTTCGGAGAATTCGTAGCTATCAAGCAGTATTCTTTCAGCTTCCACGGCGCTTTTCTCATCGTGTGCATATATAGTCAGCAGACTCTCATTTTGGTTTACATAATTTCTCTTCTTCTTATGAAGCACGACTCCGACAGACAGGTCGATCGCACTATCCTTTGTTTCCCGGCCTCCGCCGAGAGCGATACATGCCCTGCCGACATTATCTGCGTGCAGCGATTTGATGTAGCCTGCTTTCTGGGACCTCAGCTCGCGTTTCACCGGTGCTTCCGGCAAAAGCGAAGTGTCATAAACCGCGCGCCGGTCCCCACCCTGCGCCTCAACGAAGTCCGCGAGCTTCTTCAGAGCCGAGCCGTCCTCAATGCATTTTTCCAGCATCCCCCTCGCCATTTCCTCGTTTCCCGCCATACCCGCCTCAATAAGCACGCAGCTTCCTAGAGCAAGGCACAGCTCGCGCAGATATCCGGCGTCTCCGCCCTTCAGGACATCTATCGCCTCCCTGACCTCAAGCGCATTGCCAACGGCAAAGCCGAGCGGCTCGTCCATATCGGAGACGACAGCGACGGTTTTTTTACCTGCGTTTCTTCCGAGAGCAACCATCTGCCGCGCAAGCTCAAAGGAGTCCTCCTCGCGCTTCATAAAGGCACCGTTTCCGGTTTTTACGTCCAGAACGATGATATCGGCGCCGGAAGCAAGTTTTTTGCTCATGATGCTGCTCACGATCAGGGGCAGTATATCGACCGTCCCCGTCACATCGCGCAGAGCATACAGCTTTTTGTCGGCTGGCACAAGGTGCGCCGTCTGCCCCGCTATGACAAACCCGATCTCATTGGCCTGCCTTATAAACCTTTCTCCGTCAATCGTCGTAGTGAGCCCCGGAAAGCTTTCCAGCTTATCAATTGTACCGCCCGTATGCCCCAGGCCCCTGCCGGACATTTTTGCGATTCTTATTCCCAGCGACGCAAGCATCGGACACAGCGCAAGAGAAGTCTTGTCTCCAACCCCACCCGTTGAATGCTTGTCCGCCTTAACGCCTTTAACACCTCCCAGATCGAGTGTGTCGCCGCTTTTTATCATTTCCTCGGTCATACAAAGCGTCTCTCGCTCCGTCATTCCACGAAAATATATCGCCATCAGCAGCGCCGACATCTGGTAGTCTGGAATGACTCCGGAAACATAGTTTTTTATGAGATAGGAATACTCCTCTTTTGAGAGTTCCGCACCGTTTCTCTTTTTTATGATAAGGTCATTAGTGTTCAAATTTTTCTCTCCATTCTTTGTTCTTCTGCCTGTCCGCTGGCCGTCGGATTTGTTCTTATTATGATTTTATCACCTACGAGTATATTTTTGAAGACAATTTGTTATCATATGCCGCCGCAGCACTCATATAATCAAACAGATAAGCATTGGAGCGCTGACATTTTAGGAGGTCTTATGAGTATTGAAATTACGGGAAGCTATCCCATTATACTTGACGGTGAGACAACCGGCGAACTGACGGTGACCCGCGAAGGACTGTTCTGGAGCTTTGAGGCAAGATGCGAACAGCGGAACGAAATTGTCCGGCTTTCCGTATACGGAGACGGCAAGGAAGGCTATCTGGGTATAATGGAGCCCTTCGGTGATATGCTAAAGCTCAACAGGAAGCTCAGCCGTTCCGCTTTGAAAGACTTTCCGGAGATAATAAGCCATGCCGGACAGAGGGGCGAGCTGGAGTATGCTGCACCCGAAACGCCTGATACTGACCAAGAGGCGGCTGAAGCTCCAAGAACCAGCAGTGAATTTCCACTTACCTTTATAAATAAAGCAAACTGTGAGCCTCAAGTCCCACCAAAGGACGATAAGCCGCCTCCTGAAGCCTCTTACTATCCACCTACCGACATATCCGGGCTTGAATGGCGCCCCTGTGCGGTTCCCTGCTCCCTCTTTTCCGGGCTACGAGAAAAAAGGATCTGTGGCTACATTACCGGCGCTTATATAGCGCAGGACAACGATGTTCGCCTGCTTGCAGTACCGGAGGAAATCGCCTATACCCTTCCGGATACCGAGGCCATACAATTTACCGATCAAATTTTTTTATTGGATAAAATTTACCTCGTATGCAAAATCAAGGAAGGCAAATCCGTTTCGGAGTTCTGAGTTATTATCAGGACTCCGAATATTTTTATTTTACCGAGAAATACTAAATACGCATCGGAAAACACGCAAAAAAATAATCGAAACGGAGCCTGACCGCATTTCGCTCCGTATCAGCGGTCGGTTTTCCGTTGCCGCGCAATGCCCGAAATAAAAAAGGAGGAACACCCATGGCAAATCTCACATCGAAGGAGCTCACCGCTCTTGAGGAACAGATAAGCGGCGAAGAAATCCTAGTAAAAAAATTCGAATCGATGGCAAGCATGTGCAACGACACAAAGATCCAGCAGGATCTGAGAAACTTCGCAGGGAAGCATCGTGCACACTACAACACACTGATTTCATTCTTACAGTAAAGGAGAAAGATTTATGCAGGGTCAGGGACAGCAGAACCAGAACATGGGGCAGAACCAGAAGACGATGACTGAGAAGGATATTCTCCAGGACTGCCTATCCAGCGAAAAATATACCACAACAAACTACAATACCTTTGCGGGCGAATGTGTTTCGGAGCAGCTGCGCAGCGCGTTTCTGAACATTCTCGACGACGAGCACCGCATACAGGCCGACATTTTCAACGAAATGAGCTCAAAGGGCTGGTATGCCGTTCAGCCTGCCGACCAGCAGCAGCTTCAGCAGGTCAAGCAGAAATACGGTACCCAGATGTAACAGACTCTTCCAAAATATAAAAAATGTCACCGTAAAGTGAAAATTCTTACGGTGACATTATACTTTTATTTGATGGAGTAGCCGCCTCTGACCAGAAGCGTTACGGAGGAGCCCGCCTTGACCCCGTCTCCGTCCGTGCCCACCATACACAGGTGATTGGCAGTAAGCGCCGAACCGACTGAAATCAGCTTTCCGTCCGTAACATCCGAGAGGCCGGCGCTGCCGCTGCAATCGGCCGTTCCCGAACGGAGGATAATCTCGCACCCGACGCTGCCTGTGAGGGTTTGTCCGCTCGAAAGGCTCACCGCTTTGAAATTAAGTCCCGTTGTGGTCGAAGTAATCTGCTGCTCCATAAGCTGGACCTGCTCGTCAAGCTTGGCCTGAAACTGAGCCTGCAGATTCGGCGTCACCGTCTGGTCGAGATAGCTCTTGGCGACAAGCGGGTCTGCCTGCGTTCCAAAGTTCGAAGCGGCGTAGGCTCCCACTCCAACCCCGACGGCCAGAATCAGAACAGATGCCAAAAAAACAGCAATTTTTTTGTTTTTAATCATCATATGTATACCTCTCCTTGGTTTCATACAAGCGGGCCGACAAGAGCCGACCCGCTTTTATTGCGGCAATAGCCCTATCCCTCCAGACCAAAGCTGACCGCGATGGCGTTATCTACTTCATTCATCAGCGGTTCATCCAGTCTGCCCATTCGCTCACGCAAACGGGATTTATCGATTGTTCGTATCTGTTCCAACAGTATTACGCTGTCACGGCTCAGTCCGCAGCTCTGTCCCGAAAGCTCAATGTGAGTCGGAAGTCTTGCTTTTCCCACCTGTGAGGTTATGGCGGCAGCTATTACCGTCGGGCTATGTTTATTGCCCGTATCATTTTGAACAATGAGCACGGGGCGCATCCCCCCCTGCTCGCTGCCGACGACGGGACTGAGGTCGGCATAGTAAATATCTCCGCGTCTGACTGTGCTCAAAGCGTTTCACACTCCGATGATAGATTGCCCTCTACATTCTATGTAGGAGCGTACTTACATTGTTTCACTTCGGAGTGATATTTATACATTGTCGAAACAGGATTTTTAATAATAGGCCTTACGGGGTATATACTCTCTGAACCCGCTTTGTAAGCGCGCAAAAAATCTCATAGGATATCGTTCCCGCATTCTTAGCAAGCTCGTCGGCCGAAATCGTTTCCTGCCCGTCATGGCCGAAAATCGTCGCTATATCGCCGGCCTTAGCATCGGGAACATCCGTAACGTCCACCATGCACATATCCATGCAGATCCGTCCGATCTGCCTGCATCTGCGTCCGTGTATTAGAACGTCCATCTTGTTGGAGAGCACTCTGTGCAAACCGTCCGCATAACCGATGGGCAGTACGGCGATTTTCATTTTTCTGTCCGCCGTAAAGGTGCAGCCGTAGCTGATACAGTCTCCCGCCTCGTGCTCACTCACGGCGGAAATACGTGATTTGAGCTCCATCGCCGGCTCAAGCCTCAGCCCTCCTGTATCGGGACCCGGATACATTCCGTACAGAGCGACCCCGGGGCGGACCATGTCCAGATACATCTGAGGATAGTTTATCATGGCTCCGCTGTTTGCGCAATGCTTGATCGCAAAATGAAGGCCGGAAGCCTCTTCGATTTTTCCAGTAGCTTCTGTAAACACTCGAAACTGCATTTTTGTATATTCGTCGCGGCCCAGGTCGTCCGGCACGGCAAAATGAGTATAAACACCCTCAGGTTCAAGGTTTGGGAGCTTAAGGGCCCTGAGTACCTCGCTTATATCTCCGTTTTTGACGTCAAAGCCCAGTCTGCCCATGCCGGTTTCAAGTTTCAGGTGTATCTTCAGGGTTTTTCCCAGCCTCACTGCAGCACTGGAATACTCCCTGGCGTCTTCAAGACTGGCAACCGTCTGCGCTGCATCCAGCTCAAAAAGCCCGTCTGTAAACTCGGGATGTGTCGCGCCGAGAATCAAAATCGGCAGCTTGATGCCCGCCTTTCTAAGCTCTCTCGCCTCGTCTATGTATGCCACCGCAAGATAGTCGCAATGAATTGTCTCAAGAAAACTCGCAACCGCCAAGGCTCCGTGCCCATAAGCGTCCGCCTTGACAACTCCCATAAACTTGCAGTCCTCAGGCATTCTTGCGCGCATCTCTTCATAATTCCGGCCTATTGCCGAAAGACTGATCTGCGCCCACGTTCTCTTTGTGTTTTCCTGCATGTGTTAATCCTCTGTATTTTCGAATTTCGTAATTTCAATTTTGACCCGTACCTTGCCGCTGCTTGTTACGTCGGCATAAACCGGCGTCATATCCTGGCCACTCTGCCACAGAGTAATCTCAGTACCGTCCGGCATCTCAAGCTCGGTCACGTTAAGCTCCGTTCCATCCTTAGTTTCACTCCATGAATTTTCGAGATGCCCTTCTTCGATCACTTTCATAAGAGTCGGAAGTGCCATAAGAGGAGAAAGATTTTCTTTCAGCGCGCTGCCGGTATCCAGAATCGCGCCGTCATATGACAGTGATACTTCCTTGTCGCTAATCCGTGCCGTTATGTCCGCGATAAGCTCCGGAGCGATGACCCGAACGGTTTCTCCTTCGGCGTTCTGTGTGTATAGGAGCGTGTATTCGCAGACCTTGTCGTCATCAGAGGCCGTGACCTCGGCTTCGATGCTATGCCCGCTTGCGGCAAGACAGACCGTTTTCCAGCCGGTGAACTTTTCCTCACACTTTGCGGATTTTGAACAGCCGCAGAGAATAGTGAGGCATATCGTCAGTGCAAGCAAACATGCCTGCTTCATCTTTCACCTCGTTATTGTTTTTGTTATTTCAGGTATCGCCTCAATCATATCTGATGGCAGCATGGAGTATTCCCCGTACCGCTCCGCACAAAGGTCTCCAGCGAGCGCGTGCACCGCGCACGCTGTTATGACGGCTTTTTTCAAGGAAAGTTGCCCGGAAAACGCGCCAATCATACCCGAAAGCACATCGCCGCTGCCGCCCTTTGCCATTCCTGGGTTACCAGCATTAATTATGTAAACCTCTCCGTCTGGAAAAGCGCAGATAGTTCGGTGCCCCTTGAGCACAAGGATACAGTTCCGGCTTTCTGCGAAGCCTCTCGCGTCGGAGACTCTGTCCCCGGTCAGTACGCCTCCCAGCCGCAGATATTCCCCCTCG
Source organism: Oscillospiraceae bacterium (assembly GCA_034927185.1). Classification (GTDB taxonomy): domain Bacteria; phylum Bacillota; class Clostridia; order Oscillospirales; family Oscillospiraceae; genus UBA2658. The sequence goes on from JAYFQM010000006.1 coordinate 19,511, forward strand.
TGCGGCGTGAGTACGGGCGGAATTTTTGCAGACTTTATTATTCCCGGATCACCGCCCAAAGCAAAAAGTCCGTCTGCGTCTATTACGAGCTGCTTTGGGCTCTGCACGACTACTGAACGTATGAGTTCCCCGATTTCCTCCGAACGTGAAAGTCCGCAGCCCATCACACAAATATCGCAGCTTTGGAGCTTATCCATTATCGCTGGGAGCGCAGACATGCTGATTCTTCCGTTACCTCTGTCGTCCAGAGGAAACGGCATGGATTCAAGAAGGCTGCCTGCCACGATTTCATAGATCTTTCCCGGAACGCCGAGGTATATGAGCCCTGCTCCGCACCTTGCGGCGGCCCTCGCGCACAGCACCGGCGCGCCCGTATATCCGACGCTTCCGCTGATTATCAGGAGCTTTCCGAAGTCCCCCTTGTGGCTGATTTTCGGTCTTGCGGGCAATGCAATGTCCCCGGCGCATGCCGCAAACACGTTGGTTCCCGCGTTTTTGAGAGCCTCTGCTGGAATTCCGATGTCGACGACCAGAAGCTTTCCGCAGCAGATACAGCCGGGTTCGGTGAAATGACCGATCTTTGCCATGGAAAAGGTCACCGTAACGTCTGCCCGGACCGCCTCTCCGGGGATACGCCCGGTGTCGGCCTCGACGCCCGAAGCGATGTCCGCCGATATGACCGGTACTTTCGCTTCATTTATAAGTCTCACAGCCGCGAGAGCTTTTCCCCTTGGTGCCGAATTAAGTCCTATACCGAAAAGCGCGTCGATAATCACCCCCGCCCTCTCGGTAAGCAGCTTAATCAGCTTGTCATCCGGATCAAAATTTTCAAGCACACCGCCAAGCTCAATAAGCCTGCGTTCCATTTCTGCACAATCCGGCGTCATTTTCGAACGCTCGCCGGCGAGGAAGCAGCGAACGCCGATACCGCGGCGGATGAGGTAAACGGCGGCTCCGATCCCATCCCCGCCGTTGTTTCCGCTCCCGCAGAAGATAACTGCGCTTTTGTTTTCGCCCATAAGCCCTATTGCCGCTGAGGCAACATGCCTTGCGGCGTTCGTCATAAGCAGGGTCGAGGGTACGCCAAGCACATGAACAGCGCTCCCGTCCGCGTCCCGCATAGCCCTTGAATTTGTCAGCCGCATACGATCCCCCCGTTTGAGCATATCGCGCGCATATTACTAATATTAAAGTATTATAGCTTTCTCAAAATAATTAGTCAAATTTATTCTTGCCTAATCGCGTCATTTGTGATATAAACATTTTGTAATATATGTGCATTGATGGGGAAAATAATGTTGCCATTTTGCCAAAGAGAGGGGCAGCCGCCGGCTGAAAGCGCCCTGCAAAAAGGACATTTGGTTCGCCCCTGAGCAGCCGGCTAATAATCGGCGGAGCCGCACCGTTAAAGGCGGACAAAGAGCGGCGCTTTGCGCCGAATACGGGTGGTACCGCGGAAGGAGTTCCTTTCGTCCCTTAATTTGTGGGACGAAGGGTTTTTTTATTTCCAAAACCGTAAATAATATATCTTTGATATAAGGAGCAGGTATAAATGAAAAAGCTATTGCAGGAATTGAAGGATGCCTCCCTTTCCGCGATTGAAAGCGCGGAGAGCATAGATGTTCTTGAAAATCTGAGAGTCAGGTATCTCGGCAAAAAGGGCGAACTCACTGCGATTCTCAAACAGATGGGAACGCTTTCGGAGGAGGAGCGTCCTGTAATCGGCCAACTTGCAAACGAAGTACGCGAGGCCCTCGCAGGCTCGATCGACACAAGGCGCGAGGAGCTTTCGCAGAAGATGCTTGAAATGCGTCTACGTGCGGAGAAGATCGACGTTACAATGCCCGGTAAGGCCGTGGCTATCGGGAAAAAGCACCCCCTGAGCACCGTTCTGGACGAAGCGAAGGATATTTTCATAAGCATGGGATTCACAATCGTCGACGGTCCGGAGATCGAATATGCCGACTACAATTTCACAAAGCTCAACACCCGCGAAGGGCATCCCGCGCGCGACAGGCAGGACACCTTCTATTTCACCGACGACGACAGGCTTTTGCTGCGTACCCAGACCTCTCCGGTCCAGGTCCGTGTTATGGAGACATATCCCCTGCCGATACGGGTCCTTTCGCCCGGCAGAGTCTATCGCAAGGACGAGGTCGACGCGACCCACAGCCCGATGTTCCACCAAATTGAGGGGCTTGTCGTAGATAAGGGCATAACGCTTGGCGACCTCAAGGGCACTCTGAACACTCTTGTCCGTAAGCTTTATGGCGACGGCGCGGTGACACGTTTTCGCCCGCACCATTTCCCGTTCACCGAACCCTCATGCGAGGTCGATGTACAGTGCTTCGAGTGTGGCGGCAAAGGCTGCCGTGTCTGCAAGGGCGAGGGCTGGATTGAAATTCTTGGCTCGGGTATGGTCCATCCCAAGGTGCTTGAGGGCTGTGGAATTGACAGCACGGTATATTCGGGTTTTGCTTTTGGCATAGGGCTTGAACGCCTGACAATGCGCCGTTTTGATATCAGCGACCTGCGTCTGGTATATGAAAACGACGTAAGGTTTCTGAACCAGTTTTAAGGAGGGAGTATAAACATGAATCTTTCACGCGAATGGCTGTCCGAATTCACGGACATAAAGGCTTCGGACAAGGAATACTGCGACGCGATGACTCTCTCCGGTTCCAAGGTCGAGGGCTATGAAATTATTGGCGAAGAAATCAGTTCGGTCGTTGTTGGAAAGGTGCTGGATATCGTCCGGCATGAGGACTCCGACCATATGTGGATTTGCTCAGTAGACATCGGCAAAGGCTCTCCAATCACCATCGTTACAGGTGCGCAAAACGTTCGTAAGGGCGACCTTGTCCCAACGGCGACCGACGGGGCGACGCTGCCCGGTGGAGTTACAATTCATACCGGCAAACTGCGCGGAGTTGAGTCCGAGGGTATGCTCTGCTCACTCAAGGAGCTTGGACTGGACATTCACGATTATCCCTATGCCATAGAGGACGGCATCTTTATTCTTCAGGAGCCGTGCAAAGCCGGAGACGATATAAGGGATATTCTCGGTCTTAACGATACCGTTGTCGAGTTTGAGATCACGAACAACCGTCCTGACTGTCTTTCCGTCATCGGACTCGCCCGTGAGAGCGCCGCGACCTTTGATACAAAGCTTGCGTATCACAAGCCCGTCGTCAAAGGCGGAGCTGGGAATATTGAGGACTTTCTCAGGGTCGAGATCGGGGATGTCGCGCTCTGCCCTCGCTATACGGCAAAGATGGTCAAAAACATAAGGATCGCCCCCTCCCCTGCCTGGATGCGGCGCAGGCTCCGCGCTTCCGGCGTGCGCCCAATTAATAACATCGTTGATATTACAAACTATGTTATGCTCGAATACGGCCAACCTATGCACGCTTTTGATTATTCCTGTGTCAAGGGCGGAAAGATCGTCGTCCGCCGCGCAAAGTCAGGCGAGGTGCTGAAAACGCTCGACGACAAGGATCGTCCGATTACGCCCGATATGCTTGTCATCGCAGACGAGCACAACCCCATTGGTCTTGCGGGCGTCATGGGTGGAGGCAACAGTGAGATCACTGAAAAGACCAATACCATTGTTTTTGAATCCGCAAACTTCAACGGTATCTCGATACGAAAAACCGCAATCGCACTCGGTATGCGCACCGACGCGTCGGGGCGCTTTGAAAAGGGCCTTGATCCGATGAACACCGTATGCGCCGCCGAGCGAGCCTGCGAGCTGGTCGAGTTGCTCGGCGCCGGAGAGGTCATGGATGGCGTAATTGATATAGTAGCGGTCAAACCGAAGGAGGTTCGTCTGCCGCTCGAACCCGAACGTATAAACGCTCTCCTCGGAACGGATATTGACCGTGAGTTTATGGTCGGCGTCCTCGAAAAGCTCGAATTTTCAATGGACGGAAACACAATCGTCGTTCCCTCCTTCCGCTCCGACATCGAGCATTACGCGGACATTGCCGAAGAGGTCGGTCGCTTCTACGGCTACGACAAGATCGAGCCGACGGTTTTTTCCGGCGCAGCGACTCTCGGCGGCTTTTCTCCGAAGCAGAAATTCGAGCGCGAAATCAGCTCCGTTTGCCGCGGCCTCGGCTTTTACGAGGTTATGACCTATTCCTTTGGTAGTAAAACCGTCTGGGATAAGATTCGCCTGCCGGCGGACAGTCCGCTGCGGCGCGCCTTTATTATTCAGAACCCGCTGGGCGAGGATACGAGCGTTATGCGTACCACCTCTCTGCCATCGATGCTCGACGTTCTTGGCACCAATTTTGCAAAGCGCAATATGGATGTTAAGCTCTTCGAGCTTGCGATGGTCTATCTGCCCTGCGATGACATGGAACTTGCCGATGAGCAGGCAATCCTGACGCTCGGCGAATACGGCAGGGACGCCGACTTCTTCGAACTCAAGGGCTGTATCGAGGCCCTGTTTGCTGATCTGCGCATAAAAAACGTCCGTTACGACGTTTCAGATAATTCTGCATATCATCCAGGACGCTGTGCAAAAATTGTTTGCGGAGATATTGTCCTCGGTATCCTCGGCCAGACGCACCCCTCCGTTGCGGAAGAATTCGGTCTCACCGTGGGCGTCTTTACCGCAGAAATCTGCGTTTCCGCGATGATGACCTGCGTCTCCGCCGAGCCGACCTATGTTCCCCTGCCCCGTTTCCCCGCAATGACGCGGGACATCTCGGTTGTCTGCGACTCCTCTGTGACGGTCGCAGCACTCACGGACACAATGTATTCCGCTGGAGGCGATTATCTTGAAAACTGCCGCCTGTTCGATGTTTACACCGGTGCGGGAATACCGGAAGGCAAACGCAGCGTCGCTTTTTCGCTGACGATGAGGGCAAAGGATCAGACTCTTACGGACGAACATGCGGACGAAATTCTGAAATCCATCCTATCAAAGCTTGAAAAAGTTCATGGTGCTGTTATAAGATGACCGTTTTTGCACCAAAATGTAACTGAACGGTAATATAAGACCGCTTTACACTTGGTATATTTTTGCTATAATAAAACTACAAAGTCGAAAGGGGGCTGTAAGCATGGAGGATGCAACGCGCAAGTTTAATGTCGTCGATAACAAGACTGAGATGAAGGAGATATTGTCCTCCGTCTATAACTCTCTTGTTGTAAAGGGCTATAACCCGATCAATCAGATCGTGGGATATATTCTGTCGGAGGATCCGACCTATATCACAAATTACAACAATGCCCGCAGCCTTATCTGCCGTCTTGACCGGGACGAGCTCCTGCATGAACTGGTCGTAAGCTATCTTGAAAAGTAAAAATCGGCAGGTTCTTTAGTACTAAAAATCTGCGCTCCGTTTGAGAGCGCAGATTTTTCTTTTTTGTTGGCTAATGACTTGACAACGAAGAATAATATAGTATAATAACTCTTGCGTCTGCATTAAGTTGACAGATTTAGCGGGATTGTGTAAAGGTAGCACAACTGACTCTGACTCAGTTTGTGAGGGTTCGAATCCTTCTCCCGCTGCCATGAAGAAAGCCTGTAGTTTCAACGACTACAGGCTCTTTTTGTTGCTTATGGGACAAAATCTCGTTCTGATTGGAAAACCCGCAGCGGCATGCTTCATAATATTTGCGCCGGTTTACCTTGAACTACGCCTGACCTTTCCCATGACTTCCTGTTCCCAATTTTCTTCCCTCCGCAATATACTATAGTGAATAGTTCTGCAAAGGGAAGGTGTAAAAATATGTCAACGGGAACATGCGGATGCTCGGATGATACCAGATTTACTGCTATCAGGAGGATAGACGAGGGCGCAAACAACATACGCAGAGGTATTTTTGATATCAGGGTAGGCCTCAACAGCATCGCGAGCGGCTTTATAACCGCCGGGACAAACCGATGCTGCGCGGGCGCGGCGAGCTGCAGGGAAGGAGCTTGCGGTATTTCTGCGGGACTGAGGGCGCTACGTCCCGAACTAAGCTCGGCTGAGAGACGTGAAACTTGTGAGGGTCTCCGTGCTATCCGGAGAGGAATCTGCAGGGTAAACGAAGGGGTTCGTTGTATCCGCCAGGGAGCTGTCACCGAAGGAAGCTGCATCATTGAAGCCGGGCTCAACTCAATATCGGAGGGTTTGGCAGATGTCCTCGGCGCTCTGTGCGACGTTGTATGAAAAAGCAAGAGCGCTGGGCAGACCGCTATTAAGCCTGCCAAACGAAAGCAGCTTCGTAAAAAGCTCCAAAAGGCCTTGTCCGGTTTTATGCCGGACAGGGCCTTTGTCCTCCTTCGCCTAATCACGGCCGTCCCTTGACCACTTTTAAAGCCAAGGGGTACAATGACAAGTTCGTGCACAAGCTGGCGCCCTGATATGAAACATCGCAAACACGGTATTAGCAATTCCGATTCTCCTCGCAGTTAAAGCGGCATTGAAGTCCGTGTTTAAAACCTTTAAGCGCAGGCTCATAGCATCTTGAAAATGCTCAAATCTATCCCCTACCGGGGCTTGTGGCAGAGCATATATAACCATATAATTTCAATATAATTTCAATTAAGAAAAGATGTCGGAACCAAGGGTTTCATATCTTCTTCCACAAGCCGTCGCCTCAAGTATTGATTTTGATAGAGTGCAATTATATGAACCAGAGACCCGACAGTTCCGTTTTGACAATGAATAGAAAGAGATTGGCACGTAGGTGCTTGCGGGGTTTGCTATTTCAACAGTTTCTGAGCGAATATGAAACTAATATAGAAAACACATATGGAGGTCAATAATGAGCCAGGGAAAGCAAGTATGGAACAAGGTTGCTCAGCAGTATCAAAGCACTGTTTTCACTAAGGATGAAAGCAGCTACCCGGACGATTTGATGGAGTTTTTGCATAGCAAAGGCGCGGTCGCTGCCGGAGAACGGATTGCTGATATCGGCTGTGGGGCCGGAAAATATGCTATCCGATTTGCCGAGGAGGGCTGCGACCTCCTGCTTATCGACATTGCAGATCAAATGCTCTTCTATACCAAAAAGAACCTTGAGTCTTCACGCGTAAAACTGGAAGCTGCGGAATGCGATTTTACGGAAACAGATATTGACAAAATGGGATGGGCAAAGTCTGTCGATCTTGCGTTTGCGGCCATGACGCCCGCAATTGAAACCGAGCAGGATATAGAAAAAATGAGCGAAATGTCCCGGAAGCACTGCTTTTTGAGCCGCTTCGCCAGAATGGACAACCCTGTCAGAAAAGCCGTCTGCGATGCGTTCGGTGTTGTACTGCCCGCATGGGGTTCGGACGGAATCTCTTACATTGACCTGGCCGGGTATGTCAAAAAGCTCGGCTATCTGCCGGAGCTGATGTATGCCGATTATGAATGGGACAATACAATGACCATAGCTGAAACGGTTGAGAGAATGCAACCCGGTCACGGACTGCCCGTTGAGGATACGCCGGAAAACAGGCAGAAAGCTCTGGAGGCCGTTACAATGCTTGCGGGCGAAGACGGGATAATCCATGAGCATGTGAAGTCCAAAATCGTGTGGCTTTATTGGAACGTCTCGGATTAAGAGGTAACCTCAAATGAGTAAATCGAACAAAAAACACATGTCGCTTCTGCTGGCGTCCGCCTTTGTGCTCTGTACATTTTCAGCCTGCATGAGCAGCTCTCAAAACGCGCTGTCCTCACCCGGCGCGAGCTCACTGTCCGAAGATACGACCTGGACGTTTACGGACTCCGCGGGACGTCAGGTTGAAATCCCCACGCATATTGAGCGTGTCCTTGCCTCAGGCTCTCTTGCCCAGCCCTTTATCTGGCCTTTGGCTGCCGATGAATTGGTATCCTTGTGGGACGCGTTTTCAGAAGAGGATTTGAAATTTGTCGGGCAGCAATATGCTGATCTGCCAGTTACTGGCAGCCTTTACAGGAAGGGCAGCGAGCTAAATGTGGAGGAGGTCGCCTCACTAAACGCTCAGATAGTCATCGACTACGGCGAGCCCAAGGATTCTATCAAAGAGGATCTTGATGATCTTCAGGCGCTTTTGGGTATCCCCTGCGTATTTATCGATGGCTCTCTGAAATATACGCCCGAGGCATACAGAACTCTTGGTAAAATACTTGGCAGGGAAGAAAAAGCCGAGGAAATCGCTGAATACGCCGAGGGCATTCTGCGTAAAGCGGATGCGCTCATATCCAAAACAGAAAGGAAAACCCTTGTTTGCGCGAGCGGCTCCAACGGTCTCGAGTGCATTGCCTCAGGCTCTTTCTTTGACGCGGTATGGGAGTATATGGGCAAAAATGTCGCAGTCGCGGACAATGCTCAGTCCTATTGGTTCTCGGCAATAAGCATGGAGCAGCTGCAAAAATGGGACCCCGAATACATATTTTTCTATACTGCTGACGGCTACAAGCTCTCACAAACCGAAAAAACCTGGAGTACTCTTACTGCGGTCAAAAATGGTAACTGCTTCTTGATTCCCGCCAGCCCCGTCGATTTCTGCGTTCTTCCCTCTGTCAACCGCCTTATCGGAATTGAATGGCTGGTATCAAAAATGTACCCTGACGATTCGAATCTGAACATTAAGGACGAGATATTCAGATATTATAAGCTGTTCTATGACTGCGATCTGACCGATGAACTGTACAATGAGCTTATAGGAGCTCAATTGTGCAAATAAAAACGGCAAAGGGTACGCATTATTCCCTTTGCCGTTTTAGCTATAATCAGTATGCGCTCGGAGAAAGAAACAAAATGATACATCACAAAAAAGCTAAGAATAGCCTGATTATTTCCGTGCTTTTCATAGTACTTGTTTTGACGGCGACAGCCTCAGTTCTTATAGGCAAATTCGATATATCAGTCAAGGAATGTCTCGGTATAATTGTTTCAAAGCTAGTACCAATTAAAGCATTTTGGACGCCTGTGCAGGATAACATGGTGTCAATTGTCCGTATCCCCAGGATAATTATCGCCCTGTTGGTCGGGATGGCGCTCTCTGTTGCAGGCACATCATATCAGTGCATTTTTCGCAATCCGATGGCAGCTCCGGATATTCTTGGTGCCTCGACTGGCGCGGCTTTCGGTGCTGCTCTGGCAATATTACTTGGGCTTGGCAACACATATATTATGGTGTTCGCGTTTATTTCAGGTCTTGTATGTGTAGCGATGGTAATGCTGTGCGGAAGAATAGCTAGAGGCAATCCCATATTCAGTCTGGTGCTTTCCGGAATTATGATTGGCTCGCTGTTTTCAGCCGCCACCTCTTATCTGAAGCTGATCGCTGACCCGAACGACACACTTCCCGCAATAACATATTGGCTTATGGGCTCGTTTTCGGGTGTATCTGCTAAACAGCTCTCCTATATCTGGCTTCCGATACTGATAGGCGCTGTTCCGATATTTGCTCTGCGCTGGAAGATGAATCTTCTTACCCTTGAGGATGACGAGGCACGCGCGATTGGCGTAAATACAAAGCTCATTCGAACCGTCGTAATTATCAGCGCCACTCTGCTGACAGCGGCAAGCGTTGCGGTGAGCGGCATAATCGGTTGGATCGGTCTGGTAATTCCCCATATGGCAAGAAAGCTGGTGGGCAACGATTGCCGCGGGCTTGTTCCAGCCTCCGCTCTGATGGGCGGGATTTTTTTAATATTAGTTGACGATTTAGCGCGTAATTTGTATACAACCGAACTGCCTCTCGGCGTGCTGACGGCCTTTATCGGAGCGCCATTTTTCATTTTTCTGCTGTCCAGAAAAGGAGACTGGTAATATGGGAATTTCGGTATCGGGGCTGTCCTATTCTTACGACAGAGACTTCCCCGTTTTGAACGACATAAGTTTTGAAATTGAAAACGGGAAACTGGTCTGCCTCCTTGGTCCGAACGGCGTCGGCAAAAGCACTCTGTTCAAGTGCATGCTCGGTCTGCTGACCGGATATTCGGGGGAAATCAGCATAAACGGAGATAATATCAGGCAGCTCTCGCCGAGGCAGCTGTCCCAAAATGTCGCATATATCCCCCAGTCTGTCCTGCCATCGTTCAACTATCCGGTAAATGACGTCGTACTTATGGGCACCACCTCTCTGACCGGCTCTTTTTTGTCGCCCGGTAAGAGGGAAAAAGAATATGTTGACATGGCGCTTGACAGCCTTGACATCAAACACCTGCGTAACAGAATGTTCTTTAACATTTCCGGCGGTGAGCGCCAGCTCGTACTGATAGCTAGAGCGCTCGCGCAACAGGCGCACATTCTTTTTATGGATGAGCCTACGGCAAATCTTGACTACGGGAATCAAATCAGGGTCATGACACGGATTAAGAGCCTTGCTCAGCAGGGCTATACGGTGGTGCTCTCCACGCACAATCCGGATCAGGCGTTTATGTATGCGGATAAAGCTCTGGCTATACTGGATGGCCGCATAGCTGCGTACGGTCCACCAAACGAGGTTATGGACAAAGATCTTCTGGAGGAGCTTTACAACGTGCGTGTATCCGTAGAAAGCCTTTATAACGACAGCGTGCGTATATGCGTTCCGGAATCCGTGAAGAAAGCACGCAAAGGCCTATAAATCATTTAAAAGACTTGTATTCTAAAATGCCCCATACAGGAAAGCTAAAGACAGGATACCCTCCGCCAATTTGAAGGATATCCTGTCTTTTATTGTGCGGCCGGCTCCGCGTATCCTGTGCTGACGGCCGGAGAAGTTATTCTTTCGTCGGGGAAAGGCACGATGACCGGAATTCCCATATACTCTATGATATGGACATGTATCTGGTAGACTTCCTCAATATTTTTCGGCGTCATAACTTCCAGACCGCCGTAGGCATACACACGCGAATCCTTTAGAAACACGAAGCGGTCACAGTAACGGATTGCTAGGTTCAGGTCGTGAATGATGATAGCTACGCAAATATTGTGCTCTTGCGCGATTTTTTTCACCATGCGCAGCACCTCGTGCTGATTGCGAGGGTCCAGGCTGCTTGTGGGCTCGTCCAAAAGCAGAAGCCTCGGTTCCTGTGCCAGCGCCCGCGCCAGCATCACCTTTTGAGCCTCGCCTCCGGAAAGCTGCGATACAGTGCGCAGCGCAAAA
>JAYFQM010000074.1:0-29120 GCA_034927185.1 Oscillospiraceae bacterium
GGAATAGATAAAAACGCCTATATTGATGAATTTGCTGATTATAAGTTGTTAATCATAGACGATCTGGGGGCGGAGCGTGAAAGCAGCTACGCGTTAGAGCAAGTATACAACGTGTTAAACGAGAGATATAAAAACGGACAGCCATTGATTATCACGACCAACCTAACCCTTGATGAGATGAAAAACCCCAAAAACATGGGTTATCAAAGGATATATGACCGTGTTTTAGAACTTTGCGTACCTATCCACTTCAAGGGTGAGAGCATAAGAAAAGATATTGCAAAGGGAAATCTTGCTTATGCCAAAGTATTTTTAGCCGAATAATAGGGGGGTACATAACGGAACGACTTACACGAACAAAAGCAATCCGCGAAAAATGCCTAGACTGTATGTGCGGGCAGAAGGGCGAAGTAAGGCTATGTCCTAGCTCAAATTGCCCGCTTTTTCCCTATCGTTTAGGGCGCGAAGATAAATCGGCGTATAAGTTGACCCCCTAAGGGTTAACGCAAAAAACACACGCAAAATGCGCAGTTTTTAGGGCAAGCGCGAGAACGATAAATTTATCATAATTGGAGGGTTACACTTGGAAAACAAGAAACCGCGAAAAAGAAATGACATAAAAGGCACTGGGCAAAACTGGAGAAAAGGTAAGCTTACATATACCGCCGAACAACTTCAGGATAAATATAAAGACTATATTGCTCATTGCAAAGCTGAGCCACGTAAACCAACATGGGAAGGTTATGCTGGATATATTGATATTGCATCAGAAACGCTGCTAATGTGGATGAATGCGAAAAGTGAAGAGGATAAAGCATATAATCCAGAGGTTGTAGAAACATTAAAAAAGATACAGGACAGCTTTATCGACAATCTTCTTCAAAGAACCGATGCTATGGCTGTATTTTCTCTTAAACAACCTAAATATGGCGGCTATACTGATAAGCAGCAGATTGAGGGCAAACAAGATATCAAAATTCACGTTACAGTTGGTGGCCTTACTGATGACTGATTATTCACATAAAACAGGTTCATCGTTTACAATAGATACTTTTAACGGATACGTATTATTTCACACAATTTGCCGAGCTTCCTAATTTATCTATGAGCGGTCTCGTATTCCTTAAGTAGTTTGTCGAGCGTAGGGCGAGTAACGCCAAGCTCTTTCGCTAGATGAACCTTGTTAATCTCGCGGGATTTGTATCGCTGATAGTGCTTTTCGAAGTCTGGAACATCGGCGGGCTTGCGGCCTTTGTATTTTCCCTCGCGTTTTGCAATGGCTATGCCCTCTCGCTGGCGCTCTAACAGGTTGGTGCGCTCGAATTCATTAATAGCTCCTATCATAGTGAGCATCAGTTTTCCAGTTGGTGTACTTGTGTCGATACTTTCCTTGTTGCTGACAAGATGAACGCCTGTAGCGGTAAGCAGCTCCACAATATCGAGCAAATCCTTTGTAGAGCGGGCAATACGGCTGAAATCGTGGATATATACCGTGTCGCCCTCTCTTGCAAAGTCTAGCATAGCTTGAAGCTGCGGCCTGTCGGTGTTCTTTGCGCTGACTTTCTCCGTGAACCACTTATCAATATTGCGTTTCTTTAATTCTTCAAGCTGCCTTGCTTCGTTCTGTTCGACTGTCGAAACCCTAACATAAGCGATATTCATAATACACGCCCCTTTCATCTGCACAATACCACTGTGTAAAATATAAGTCATTAGTGTTGTTTACATTTTGTAAAATATTTATGTTTATTAATGCTAGGTTTACATATTGAGCGGCGTTTCAAATGTATAACTAGGGCTTACCCATATTTACACGCAATCAATAGGTTGGTGTTGCGGAGCGCAGCCAATTAAGCAAGTGTAAACTAAGGGTAGGGTGCTTATAATTCAATTTTTATGGGTGGGTGTCCTCCCGGAGTTGGTCAAGGGGGTATCGGAAAAACGACGCCGCCCTTCACGGACAGGCGTAGGTTATACTACGCACATCCATTTTATTCTTTTTTGAAATTAAATAACTATTCATCGGGGGGCAGAAAAAGGGGCGGGGGTATCCGTGTTCTTCAAGTGGAAAAATTATTGGTGTAAAAAATAAAAAACATGGAGGTCTTAAATGGCATTTATTAAAACGCCGTTGCTTGATGCCGCAAAGCAGAAAAGCGACGCGGCAAAAAAGGCGCAGGAATGGACTAGGATAACTGGTAAGCCTGTGCCTACAACTGCGTCGTCTGCAAAAATATCAACGCCCGTTCTTAATAGCGCAAAGGCTAAATCCACAAGCGCCGGAATAGGCTTTGGGTTTTCTCCCGCAAAAAAAGAAACCGCCTTTGAAAAAATCGGGCGATATATGTCAGGCAGCACAGATACAACGCTTGCAATGGCTCCGATTAACACAAACTCCGAAACACCCAAAGCGGCTCAGTACGTTGCGGGGAAAGCGGTATCTGGTGCGATAAGCTCAGCAAAGGGGCTTGTAAACGAAGTCGGTTATCTTGGACAAGGCGCGGCACAAGGAATGTACGCAAGCGCGGCGGCTCAAAACAAGGTTAACGACGCTTTGAAAGGCTCTCCGTCTGCGGTTACATCTAATTTGAATGCAACCGCAAAAGAACTTGCCAATAAGCCGCTGACAAACTCGGTCAACTGGGGACAAGGCTTTGATAAGAATCTAAACCAATTCGGCGTTGAAAATAAGTTTAATACAGACAAGGGCTTACAAACAATCGGAAATGTTGCTCAAGGCGTGGGCGGCATGGTTCCGTCTATCGTGTCAAACTTTATTGTACCGGGTTCGTCTCTTTTTGTGATGGCAACGGGAGCCGCAGGAAACGCTACAGAAGAAGCGGTTAAGGGCGGTGCTGATACTGGCTCAGCTCTACTATACGGCGCGGCGGTCGGAGCAACAGAAGCTGCAACAGAGAAAATATTCGACGGTTTAGGCGGCATCTTTGGCAAGGGCGCGGCTGATGATATAGTCAAAAGCATTGCACAGAAGTTTTCAAAAGATGCTACAACACAAAAGGCTATTTCAGCTCTTGCAAGCACTTTGGGCGAGGGCTTTGAGGAATGGCTCACAGAATACGCGGAAGCATACGAAAACAAACTACTTATCAATCAGGACAGCAGAAACTTTAAAGAGCTGTCAAAAGATGCTCTGTATTCCGGTGCGATTGGCTCTCTTACTTCCCTTGTTATGCAAGGTGGAAACATAGCCAATCTATCTGCAAAAGACGCGGGTGAAACAGCGGCAAATAATACACTGAATAATGTGCAATTAACCGCACAAAACCCCTCGAATAGTGTGATTAATGCTACACAAAGCACATTACAGCAAGCCGTACAAGCTCCTGTAAGCAATGTTGCCAATATACCAACAACCGACACGGCAAAAGCTGTAGAAGCAAACGTGATGCAGCCCGTGAAGCCAGAAGCACAACCAAGCACCAATCCGCAAGGCGTTGGCGCAGCATCTCCGCAATTTGCGTATCAAGAAGCTGTTAATCAGCAAAATTCAACACAGACCGCATTTTCTCCCGAAGAACAGAAAATCGAGGGGCTACGCACAGAGGACATCACCCACCAAATCATAACAGATAAAAATGCTTTGGCAAAGTCTCAAGAGCGAATTGACTTTGATTATGAGGGCGAAAAAGCGGATTTACCCAGCAAACAAGATTGGGACAAAGTCGATACTACTACAGCGCAATTGATACTTCGAAAAATGACCGCAGAAGCCAAAAAGAGCGGCGATTATTCCGAAGTTATCAAGTGGAATAAAACGCTAACGCAACATAATAGTGCACAAGGACAAGCACTACAAGCGAATGCGCAATTTGCTAACACCCCCGAAAACATTGTTGCGGACGCTGCCGAAACGCTGTTTGGAGAAAACACACGCAAAATGTCCGAAGAGGATAAGAAATCTATATTGCAATCTGTAACGGACAGCGCGTCCGCGCTGAGCAACATTAAGCAAGGTGATACCGCGTCTGTAATCTCGCTCATTAAAAAGCTGAATACAGTCCGCAAAACTACGGGAATGTTCACCGATGAAACAAGCAAACAAATGAGCGGATTTCTTGACTATGCGGTTGAGAATTTTGACGATGCAGACGCTTTTTTACGTGATGTAGCGGCTACACAGATTCGCAATATTGCCGCAGACTACCAGAAAACAAGCGTACTCAATGCAATAAAGAGCTACCGCATACAAGGCATGCTTTCAAAGGTTGTAACGTTGCTCCGAAACTTTGCGTCGAACACAATTGTTGACCCGATAGATTCCATTGCGGGAAACATGGCCGTCCCTGTTGATATGCTACTCTCTAAATACACCGGAACCCGCGCAATGCCCGTCGATAAATCGTGGCTTTCAGAAGCAAAGCGCAAGGGCAGCCTTGACGGCTTTGTAAAATCCGCTATTCAAGTCGGACTCGACGCGAATGTTTCAAAAGATACATCGAAATACGAAACAAACACATCGAGAACATTTAAAATGACAGGCAATCCAATTGAACGCTTTTTATCCACATGGTCGAAGTGGGAAAACTACGCCCTACAATCAACGGACGAATTTGCAAAAGGCGGGATTTCGGCAGAATCGAAGCGCGGAATTGATGCGCTGAAAGCAAAAGGACTTGTTGCAAGAGATGCATTGACCGACAGGCCAACGGAAATTGCAAAACAGAGGACGCTTCAAAACGATGGACTAACTGCAAAAGCTATGCTTAAGGGCAGAGAAGCACTTAACGTATTTGGACTAAAAGACAAACAGGGTGGCTCGTTTGGATTAGGCGATTTTGGTATCCCTTTTGCCAAAATTCCCGCAAACGCTACGGCAATGGTTGGAAACTACCTCCCGGCAACGGGACTCTCTAAAGCTGCGTTTAATCTCGCAAAAACACTTAAGCAAGCGCACGACGGAACGCTTACAGCAGACCAACAAGCAAAGGCTGTAACGGACTTAGGCAGGGCAATATCTGGAACCGCTGGCGTTGCAATGTTTACAGGACTGTCAATTTTAGGGCTAATCAGAGTTGCGGGTAGTGACGATAAGGACAAAGAAGCCCTAGAAACGTCCGAGGGACAGCGCGGTACACAATTTAATCTTAGCGCTACAATGCGATACTTATCGGGCGGCGACGCAAAATGGCAAGACGGCGACACAGTTGCATCTTTGGGTTATATCGAGCAAATTAACGGACAAATGGTTATGGGATCTATGCTTGCCGATGCGTACAAAGAGGACGGAAGTATATCATTTGGAGACGTTGTCAATGCGAACGCAACAGCTATTTTCCAGTCGGTGCTTGAACTTCCCGCAATGTCACAGTTAACCGAATTTGTCAACGGATATAAGTATTCGGATTCTGACAAAATCGGCGGCAAACTGGCTGACGCAGCTATTGGCTACGGAGCTTCGCAAGTTTCAAGTTTTGTTGTGCCAAACATTATAGGCGGCGTAGCAACGGGACTTGATGATACCGTCAGAAACACATACTCAAGCGAAAACCCTCTTATACAAGCAAAAGATACTATTTTGTCGAATATTCCGTTTGCAAGGAACACACTGCCCGCCAAACTAGACAGCTACGGCAATGAGCGCAAATACACCGGAAACAAGGCTCTTGACATACTCAATGCAAATATTCTCCCCGGCGCAATTGGAAAATATAAAACCAGCGAAGTCAATCAAGAGCTATATCGGTTAGATTCGGCGGTTGAAAACGCAAAATACCCAAGCCGAAATGCTCCAAGCAAAATAAGCGATTATGATTTGACGGCAGACGAAAAAGCGCAATATCAAAAGACTTCTGGCAAGCTCACATACGACCTCATGCAAACGATGATTGACGGCGACGCTTACGCCAAAATGACCGACGAGCAAAAAGCTGATGCGTTGTCAAATGTCATGGGGTATGCAGAGTACAAGGCAAAAAAGCAATTTTTATCTGACAAGGACGTTGCTTATGAGTCCGACACTTACAAAAAGGTTTATGAAGCGGAGCAAGCGGGAATAAGTCCCGCAGACTATTACGTATTTAAAACCAAGTTGAGCGAAATTGACACAGACGGTAGCCCCACGCAAATTGAAAAGACACAGGCTATTGAGTCAACCGATCTTGAGCAAAAATACAAAGGCGAGTTATGGGCAATCCAGAATAGCACATCAAATCCAGAAAAGAATCCGTACACTGGCGCACTAGCACAAAAAGGACTATCCCCAGAAAAAAGCATTGAGATTATGGAGGGATATTCCCAAATTGAAAAGGCAATGGAAAACTACGTCCAGCCGGAAGGTGGTGCAAGTTCGGCGCAAGTACAGGCGGCATACTTTCTACAATGGCTTTCTCGCAAAGGTTACACCAGCGAACAGATTAACGCAATAACAAAAATATTTAAAGTCTGGCAGATGATTCCGATTGACGAGCCATCAAGAAAGGCGACCGCGTTTGTAAGCGCAAATCCAATGCCATAAACTAATAAGAAAGGGCGGCAGATTATTCCGTCGCCCTAAAAGTAACACTTGCAAAATTAAAATAAAGTGATATAATTAGCACAGAATCAGAAAGGGAGAGAATAAATCTCCCCCTTAACCGAACAGCTATCTGGAACGCTTGTTGCCGCAGGCGTTCTTCGCTTTTATGACATCACAAAAGCAGAAGACAATCCAAACAACGTTGAGCACGTACGAAACGTTCTCAAGAGTTATGTATTGCATACGCTCCTCCTTTCTTTGGTATTAGGGTTTTTGCCCCTTGCCCATTGAGCTTAACCCGTTCCCGCAGAAGAAGTCGGCGCATTCCATAAACTGTATAAACAAATTAACACTAATATCCATTTATTGCAACAATAATTTACAAAATAAAGGGCGGGAGGTTAATTCCTCCCGCTTTTTTCTGCTTAAGCGTCTTTGGCGTGCGCCATTTATGTAGCCGATTCTTCTATGAATGCGTCTAGGTCTTTGGGGTCAATGCGAACACAACGCGGACTTAGCTTTTTTGCCCTGAGCGTTCCATCGTCAATTCTGCGGCGAATGGTCTTTTCGCTGACGTTCAGCTTCATTGCCGCCTGTTTTACGCTTAACGCTGGTTTTTCATTTTTGCTAATAAAAGTAGAACAGTTATTAACTAGCACGTTTTTTGTGCGCAAAGTATCTTTGTTTTCAGCAATTTGCTCGACACAATTATCTGATGAAAGCATCTGATTAAGATGCGTTTCCGCCTTTATACGCGCTGCACGCTCGGCCTTTAGCGCATTTGCAAGTAAGATTAAGTAGTCTGGGTCTAAAAACGTTCGTTCAATGTCTTTTAGTTGTTCCGACGAAAAAGCTACTGTCGATTCTGGGCGGCTATTGTTCACCTCTTATCCCCTCTCTTCTTTCTCAATTTGCCAAAGCTCTCGCAGTTTCGATTTTGCTTATGTAGCCGATTCTTCAATAAACGCCTGTAGGTCTTTGGGGTCAATGCGAATTGTTCTGTGTCCGAGCTTATGTGCCTTGAGCCTGCCCTGACGGATATAAATTCGTATCATTTCCCCGCAAAGCCCTAACTGATCTGCAGCCTGTTTCGTTGTTAAGTAGTCTCCGCATAACGCAGATTTCCCGGTGTTAATAGATGAATATGAGGTATTATTATTCACGGGTCTTTTCCTTTCATATTGTACTTCATTTCTTCACTTTAATTCCTCGTCTTTTCTAATTGTATCCCCTATGGCTCGATTGATGAAACCGTTTAGGCTCTCGCTGTGTGCTTCTGCGTGGGCTTGTATGGCTTCTTTCTGGCCTTTTGGTACACGAACCTTAATTTCGTCATAGGCCTTTGAGTTCCATTTATCTTTTACTGCACTTGATGTTTTTCCCATCCTGTATCACCTCCGCGAATATTATATATCGATATACATAGTGGGTGCAGTAGGAATTGTGCACAATAATACTGGGTACAGATTGGAAATGCTCACAATATACATAGTGGGTACAGTATGCTACAATAAAACCATAGGCAAAGACAATCAAATAAAAAATTGAAAGGTGAGAAGATATGGAAAACACAGCAACGACCGTTACAATGAGAGAGCTTTATGACAATCATCTTTACCATGTCGAAGATGCGGCAAATAAAGCTACAACGCTTATGAATGTCATAATGGGCGACCACTTTATAAGCACGGAAGATGCTTTGCTGGAAGACCCGGATTTAGCCTTTTTCTATAAGAGCGACTATTCAAAGATTCAAACGCTACTTTTTATACTGTTCGATTATGTTTTGACTATCAAAGAGGAAATGGAGGCCGTTATGGAGGCTGATGTTGTGCCAGACAAAGCAACGGCATAGAGTCTTGATAGCTAGCCCTCTTTTATGTGGGATATTATTAAACAAAGGCGGTCAGCATTCTAATGCTGACCGCCTTTTAGTGCATTTATTTCCCCTTAAT
Organism: Oscillospiraceae bacterium; assembly: GCA_034927185.1. GTDB lineage: Bacteria > Bacillota > Clostridia > Oscillospirales > Oscillospiraceae > UBA2658. Next base: position 8,431 of record JAYFQM010000074.1, read on the forward strand.
TTCCTCCAAATATCCCGCAGTAATAATACCAGCGGGAAGTGCAACAACCGCAATTCCAGCCAACGAAGAAATCATACTTATTAGTCTTCCTATATTCGTAATGGGGTATATGTCGCCATATCCAACTGTGGTAAGCGCAGTGGTAGCCCATTACAACACATCAAAAAAGTTATCAAAGGTATCCGGCTCGGCTGAAAACATAATTAAAGCAGTAATAAATATGTATCCGATTGCCATATAGCAGACCGCTAATAAGGGCTCTTTTTCCTTTTTCAGTACATCAATTATCACTCTGATTGATTTAGAATATCGCAGAAATTTTACTACGCGGAATGTTCGCAACAAGCGTAAGATTTTTAAAAGTCTAAATGCTTGACCGACAATTGCAATAGACGGTAGTATTGCCAACAGGTCTACAATTGCCATAGGTGTAAATGGGTATATTGCAAATGCACGACCTTTTAGCTTTGGGAATTTATGATCTGCAGTTATCCAGCGAAATACGTAATCAATTATGAATATAGCTGCTGCTACCTTATCAATCCAGAAAAGAACACTTGATTGTGATTTGAAGCACATTGGTACAAGACTTGCAATGATTACGACCATCATTGAAGAGTCATAAATCACACTCAGTATATCATCCCCTCCAGAATCAACCATTTCATAAAGCTGACCCCGCATATTAGCACTTCCATTCCAGTTGGTTTATTATTTCCACAAATCGTCCATTAATCTTTTAATACCATCTTCACGCTTTTTAGTTTCTTCGTAGTCAATTTCGATATTTATAACAGTGCCTTCCTTGGTTCCTACGGGTAGAATTTCTCGGGGAATGTTTATAAGATTTTTGCTTTCAAGTTCTGCAACAGCTAATTGTCCTTCAAATCTATCAATTATAAATCTCACAACTTCTCCTTTACGACGGTGGATTACATACTGAACACGGTGTATATCCTTGTGATTTTGCATCCGATAAAGATATGGCTATTTTGCTTTTACTTAAGTATCTGCAGCCGTCCAAATGATATTTACTTCCCGTTTTGGTTACATAAACAGTCATTACGATAGGTGTAGTTGGTTGCGGGGTGATTGTAACCGGTTTCGTCGGTGCTGGGGTAGGTGTCGGCGTGGGCTTAGTTGTTGGTGAGGGTGATGGGCTTGCATAATTGCTTGTTGATACGCTGATGTCTGTGCCGTTGGATTTAAAAATAACTGTTCCGTTTTTATCAGTTCTGTATGTTGTCGCCCCTATACTGCTAAGTTTATCTAGTGTTGTTTGTGCCGGATGCCCGTAATCGTTTCCTTCTCCGACAGAAATTACAGCATATTTAGGATTTACCTTGCCTAAAAAGGCTTGTCCTGTTGACGAATTACTCCCATGATGACCGACTTTGAGGACATCGGCCTTAACGCTGGTTGTTATTTCTTTTTCTGAAAGTTCCTCAGCGTCGCCCATGAACAGGAAGAAGTTATTTTTATAGGTGAGTTTAATGACCGCTGAGTAATTATTTAAATCATCATAGCCTGTGCCTACCGGAGCGATAATATCCGCCGTTAATCCGTTGGAGTTAAACATATTAACGCCAGCTTTTGCGGTTGTTACCGTAAGACCGGCACTTTTTATAGCTGAAAGCAAGTATGAATATGTTTGCGTGGTAGTTGTAGCAAATGGCATATAAATAGAGCCGATTGAAAAGCTTTGAACAACTTTTGCCATACCGCCGATATGGTCAGCGTGAGGATGTGTTGCAACGAGATAATCAATCTTACTGTAGCCCAAATTCTTTATGTAATTGACAACTGTATTACCATATTCGCTTTCTCCTGCATCAATAAGCATGGTTTTGCCACTGGGAAGCTCGATAAACTCAGAGTCGCCTTGTCCAACGTCTATGAAATGAACGATAAGATAACCCGTTCCGTTCGAATATCCAACAGTCGTATCAATCGTAATTGTGCTTGATTTTTCATCCCAACCAACGCCAAAATTAATAGCGCTTGCTACATCGCGTAGTTTGAAATAGTTGTTATTTTTTATGTTATAAGCCGTTAGAGGTGCTTTTGCACCGTCTAGGTATACCGTTGCAGATGACAAAGATGCCGACTGTGTGGAGGCTTGTCCCGACGATGTAAGCTCGCCGCCTACGGGCGTATATGCTTTGCCGGAGGTAAGCGCAATGGCGTTATTAGTGCCATCCCATCCAACATCAAATTGCTTTTCGGTTCCACTCAGCGCTTTTGCTAAATCGCGCAGTTTAAAATAATTGCTACCATCAATGTTATATGCTTCAAAAGAAACCGATTGACCGTTAACGAGAACGGATGCTGAGGTTTGGGTTGCCGTATTGGCCGCAGAAGCTCCAATTGAAGCAAAAGAAAACAAAAGAACGAAAGCTAACAGAATGCTTAGTAACCTTTTCATTGCGTTTCCCTCCCAAATAATTCTTTCTTTATTTTATCACAGTTTACAATTTTTACAATAAGTCACTAAAGCGCTTGCTTAATCCAAATATAAACTAGGCGGGGTGAAATTATCACTCCGCCCTAAATCTTTTTCTTTCGACTCATTTCGACACGTTTCAACACTAGGCTTAGACGATAATAATCAAACAACAATCCTAAGGTGGTGTCAATTTTGAAGAAAATCAAACTTATTTTGCTCTCCGCACAAATTGAAGGTTATTGGTGGTTCATAAAAAAAGAACGCAAGAAGGGACAAATGCTATTAAAGCAAGGCTATACGCTATCATCTCGTGAGTAATACATCTGAACGAGATACTGTCAAAGCACTCCGCAAAGGTCACAATTGCTCAACGAGAATATGAAAAGATATCACAAATGTCCCCTCTTGCATAATAACGAACTAGTGCGCGTCGGAATTAATAGAATCTTTTGGCTCAAAACAAAGATGCTTCACAAGAAAAAGAAGCAACTCCTCCATAGAAGGCATACTATCAAAGTAATTTCGAAGAGATTTCTCATTGTCTAGTGACCAAGATATTTCAGCGGCATGCCTGATTGCCCGCTTAACCCTAATCGAAGTCGTATAGTATTTTTGAGCAATACTAGGAAAAACATAATCATCCAGACATTGCAAACCATTCATATCCTTTGCTATCATTTTTGCCGCTTCAAAAACATACTGAGAGCCCTTAACTATTGATAATATACCAAACGAGCTTAGAATTTGACTATTTACTGAGTCAACCCTTTCCGGAAAAGTAAGGGGCGGAATTTCAGCGGAAAGCTTATACATAACTACTCCCAAAGTACGACAACCATCCGCTCACAATTAAGCAAGCGGATGGCCATCAATATATTTAACTGTAATACACCGTGTTAGAATTTTGAGTCGCGGTATCTACGAGCGTTCCCGAGGCGTAGACATTAGCGACAACATGAACACGGTAATAATACCCAGCGGGTACATAATCATGGGATGTCTGAGCGAAAAATATGCTGCCTGAACATGTCCAAGAATCATAGTTAGTCCAAACACTGTTAACCATGCGCTGCAAATACATGTAGGTAGTTCCCGTGTCGGTTGTGTTCGATAACTCTAATGATGAAGTGCACGTTGTATAGCCGGATGTTGTGATTGTCAGTCCGGCTCCTATTGAATCAATGTGTGACCCCATAGAAGATTGTACAATTCGAGGGGAGTTTTCTAGAGCAAAAGCTCCCAGACTAGATGCAAGGATACAGACTACAAGGATAACGCTTAATGTGGCTCTTGTCGCATTTCTCATATTTTTCTCTCATTTCTATTATTCGGTAACCTTTTTAGGTCCCTATAATAGAGACACGGCAAATGAAAAAATGCAACATTCTAATTTTATACCTCTAATTACTCGTTTTTACGAACGCTTTTCGCGATTTCAACAACCGTTTCTTTATCCAGTCCAGAAGCTTTAATTCGGACGATTACATTTCTTGAGATATCAGCCCATGAAACGCTTACGGTGTCATTTCTAACTACTAATAATCCCTCGAAACCGTTTATCTCAATATTTTCAATATTACTTGCTCCATCTGTGTTAATATCTAATACTTGGTTATTCCCTTGCTCGAAATAAAGAATAGTATTGTTTTCACTATTTGTAAAATATGCAGTCGTTGTTTTTTCGTCTGTGGTATACGAAGTTAGTTCATAACCATCCGGCAGCCATGTCGGCAAATAACTGCCTATTGGAATTGTGATATTGTTTTCATTAATTGTTTGTTCACCCGTTACATTAATTCCAATGGACGTAGATGCATTATCCGATACCTGAAAGAGTTTCCATACGCTAATACGAAATGCTGACACTGAAGAATAAAGCACCACAAAAGAAACACCGCACATGGCAACAACAACGGCAACTCGGCTAAGAATTTTTAATGTTTTCCGGCTTCTTTCTTTTCGTTCTTTTGCCGTGATAGAATGATTTATGGTTTCCTTGCATAGCGCTTCAAATTCTTTAGGCAAAGCAAAATGCTTATCGTTAATGAGTCGTTCGTTTTCCTCAATTAACCGCTGTCCTTCTGCTTCAGAAAATTCATCCATGAGTACAGCGAACAAAGAATCCTCATATTTTTCTTGCAAAGTCTCTTTGTCTAGTCTTGCTTCTTTCACAGGTAACCCTCCGCGCAAATTCAATCCCTATCTCTATTTATTAAATACTTCGGCCTTCGTCGTCATTAACCCCAGTGCTTTCCGCCTTGCGCGTGTAAGCATCATGCGGATGCTTGAGGGGCTTATGCCTAAATCTTTAGCTAGTTCATTGTCGCTTTTCTTGAGAATGTATTTCCCTTCAAGAAGCCTTTGACATGCTCCGTCCAGTGCGCTCCAGACTAAAGAAAAATCTTTTAGCTGCTCCTTAATAATTATGCTCTGTTCAATATCTGTCCCGTCGCTAACGCTTTCTAGAAGGTTTAAATCCTCATCATCAAATGAACAGATAGGCATTTCTTGATTGCTACGAATTTGATTTTTAGCTTGATTTCTTACGGTGGTTATAACATAACAGATTCTTCTTCGCTCGTCGAGCTCACGAAGCAAAGTCACCTTATCGCAAAGCCTAATCAGTGCATTTTGCAAAACATCCTCGGCCTCACTAGATCCGGGGATTATCTTGCTAATTTCTGAAAACATTATTCTGTGGTATTGTAGAAATAGCTGGGTCATGAATTCTCGGTCGTCTTCATCAACCATCAAAGCAATAACTGACGGCAACATATCTTTACACCCTATACATTTATTTCTTTTTCTGTTTTAGTATAATATAAAATACTTTGTTCTGCAATGCGAAAAACAAAATATTAACAGGGGAGGCTGTTATGAAAAAGTTTATTTTAACCTTTTTGGTGCTAATCGTATTAAGTGGTTGTGGATATAAAAATGAAGCCAATGAGGTATCACACACCGAAACAAAACCTGAATTAAGCGATGTCGAGCAAGAAAATCAGAGATGCTATGATTCTGGATATGAAGCGGGATATGAAGCAGGGTGTCACGCCGTTATCGAAAGTCCGGGAGATTACGATTTAGTAAAACCCGAAGACATAATAATAGCCATTGTTGATGAGGGGTATGAAGATTTTGCTCGGAAAATTTGGGGTGATAGAGTGGTTGATAAAGTTTATTACGGCATTGAGCCATCTTATGACCCAAATCTATTTTCCAATTCAAATAATTAGTCATTTAACCGAAAAACATCGTAAAAAGATATGTATAAACTTCGTAAGTCGGCTTGAAGCAATAGGCTTAAAAAGCTCACGAAAAAATACTATCAACTTGATTTTAATCCTTAGATAATGCTTGTAAAGTTTCCCTTATTTTTTCCCTTTACAAAAAAGTTTTCCCTTTAATTTTCCCTTTAGACGATTGCAGACAATTATACCAGATTGATTTTATAAGCCCTCTAGGCATTGAATATACTACACTTTTTATACTGGCTAATACTGGATTATACTAGATAAAATGAAGCCGCTATAATTCAAATCCCTCCTTCTCCGCCAGAAACCCGTAATGCATTGATAATACAGTGCATTGCGGGTTTTGCCATATCCTGATTATTTTAATTAACGTTCGCAAAAATAGGCGCATATGGCTAGTAGTTTTCTCTAACTACTTACAATGTGACTAACAGGTTTTATCAAATGCTACTGTCATTATGACTAACATAACACAGCTATTTTCGTTCTACAAACCAACGGCCAATTATCGGGCTTTCGCAATTAACATAGAACTCGGCGCATCGCTCAAAAAATAGAAAAGTCTGCTTACCGTTGACTCTGATAGTAAACCTGTCTCCCCCGCTCCCCACCTTTTCCTCAAGTGCATTTAGTTCCTGCTCATAGTCGACAAGCATATTCTAAAACAGGCTGTCCGGCACGTTGCCCGTAATTTTTTCCTCGAACAAACGCTTGCTGGCATCCTGAATGAACGAAATTCGGTTTGTCGCGTCGCGCAGGGCTTTTTCCTGCGCGGCTTTTTTGTCTTGAAAATTCTGGCGTTTGCCTTGCACCATATCGCCTATGTAGATTTGGTTACGCAGCAATGATTGTGCAGCTATTCCATGTTTCCTAATTAGGCAGCTTCAATTTAAAAAAACTGGACTAACTTACTTATTTAGACAGAATTTTTTTCTATAGCGAATATAATTAACTATAGTGAAAGATGCGATGATTGGGCAATAAAATTCATGCTGAACATACACAGTTTTATTAATTCTCTTTATAGAGTTTTAGTTATCAAATTAACAAAATCTAAAATGAAGTCATGAACGAGAGGTAGGTGCTAATAATCACCTTGTGGTGATGTTTCATAAGGAGAATGCATATGAAACGAATACCCGTAAAAGTCAAAAGGATAAATCACATACATAAGTGGGACAAGCTTGTTCAAGCAGTCAAATGGCTGCTCGAACACCACGTTCTTCAGGACATTGTAGCTTTCATTGTCTGGTTGCTTGACAAGTTGATTACTAAATAGAAACTCATGAAAGGCGGAAACGAACCTTGTTCAAAAAAGACTGTAAAGGGAAAAAAGCTATATGTGAAGTACTTAGATTATTAAGAATATCTAATGATCTAACGATAAAAGAGCTATCAGAAAAATCAGGTATTTCGGCTTCATACATTGCCGAGATTGAATGCGGTAATAAAGTATCGCCTTCTATAGACATAATAGATAAATACAGCAAAGCCTTGAATGTAAGCAAATCAACAATAATGTTTTTTGAAGAAGATTTAAGCGATAAGAAATACGATTATCAAAATATGCTTTTGAGCATTCTACAGAAAATCTCAAGTTAATTAGATGTGGGGCTTTATGCCCCGCATCTTTTTTCGTCTGAATCCCTGTCCGGCTTTAACCTCTTACAGGCACTCTGCATATAATGGATATGGGAGGTTTTTTTCTTTTGGCGCCCGCTATTATTTATGTGTTAGCAGGCTTAACTATTAGTGTCGGTTTATGGGAGGTTCTATGAAAATCGCTGGTAAGAGGTTTGTCTCACGTATTCTTGCGTTACTAATGATTACAACTATAATTATGATGCCATTGAGTGCATCAGCAACAAATCCTACTAATACACAGTATCCAACTTTCTTTTGTCACGGGCTTTTAGGTTGGGGATATACCGATGGTATCGACTCTTTAATGAATTATTGGGGTATGACATCCGGCAACATGCTGGATTACCTCGACAATGAAGGCTATGACGTTCACAGCCTTTCTGTTGGATCTGTTTCCAGCGCTTGGGACAGAGCCTGCGAAATCTATGCTCAGATTGTTGGAACAGAAGTTGACTACGGGCAGGCTCACTGCAACAATGCAAATGCTGAATACCTAGCTATAGCTCAGGCACGCGGTGAAAGCACGGCTGAAATATCTCATTCCCGTTATGGCAGAAGCTATATTGGAGACGCTCTTTATCCTGAATGGAGTGCGGTGAATAAAATAAATCTGGTCGGTCATAGTTTTGGGGGACCCACCTGCCGTTTACTTATAAGCCTGCTTGCCGAAGGAGACCCCGATGAAATCGCTTGGGGGCAACAGCAAGTCGCTCAGCATGGCGGCACGATTGAAGATTATGTTTCTCCCCTATTTTTAGGTGGAAAAGTAGAGTGGATAAACTCCTTAACGACACTCGCATCCGTTCTTAACGGCACAACATTTATTTCTACCTGTAGTGATGAAACGGAAATTCTTTCGGAAATATGTCTCACATTTGCTAACGCAATCGGCGTTTCACTAATTAATTCAGTCTACGATTTTCAGCTTGAGCAGTTCGGTATTACAAATGTTCCCGGGCAATCTGGGGAAGCTTACCTCAGTTGTGTTCTTCAGTCTGATTTCCTTAAGGGTTCGGATCAGGCCTGGTATGATCTTTCTACGGAAGGCTGTTCTGAGCTTAACAAGCGGCTTGAAGATTACGATAATATTTACTATTTCTCCTATGCAGGGGACACTACATATACAAGTATTATTACAGGAAATCAACTGCCGAAAATCACGATGTTTCCGCTATTCATACCTTTTTCCATAAAAATAGGACGTTATACAAACTCAAATGAATATGTGCTTGATTCAAATGGAGCAACTTTAATAAACGGCTATAGATACAGTGCCATAACATCAGCATGGAAAGCCAACGACGGGATGGTTAATACTATATCGGCGCGGTATCCTCTTTGTTCTGCTCATAAGGCTTACAATAGAAGCAACATCGAGCCCGGCATATGGCAAGTTAAGCCGGATCAAGAAATGGACCATTTGCAATTTACGGGTAGCTTAACAAACCCGCAACCTATTACGATGAGGTCTTTCTATCTTGGCATAATGAGAGACATTGATGCTACATACGATTAATAATTCATTCATGCGGGGACGCTTTGTGACAGTATATTTGTAAATCCCGCATTATGGGTGAAGTATTGATGTAATAGATCTATTTGGAAGCGTTGTTCAAAGAGGCTTTCAGAGTTATATAGTTGGAGGTGCAGCCCCTCAAAATTGCAGCGTCACTCCCGGTTACATGCATGGGCCGTTAATAGCTTTATTCAAAATAGAAGCCGGTCTCTCCTCTGAGAGGCCGGCTAATAATAACAGGACGAGGAAGGGAAAACGCTTCACCCAACTGCTCACTAAACCATTTGCAAATTAGTATTTTCGTCAGGCAGCCACCGTTCTCAAAGCGCCCTTCTTTTTATCTTCGCAGCGCTTTCTAATTGCCAGACAGCAGAAATTCGGTTGTATAGCAGAAGTGTCTTTTTTCTCCGGGCGAAAGCCTGCATATTCCGATTTTCGAGGACAGCTCCGGCCCCGCCGTTTCGCTGTCGGGCAGCGATGTCCACGCCTCCAGACATACAAAGTTCGTATCAAAGGGTTTGTCGGGCGTCCATATCGCGAGAATCGGAAAATCGGGGAAGGAAAACCCGAGCCGCCGACTTCCGGAAGCATTGCACAGCTGCACCCTTCGGGAATGAAGCCGATCCAACACGAGCGCATCAGAGCGAAAAAGCTCCATACTCAACCAGAGCCGCCCCTCGTCAAGCGGAAGCGTTCCGTGGTTTCCGGAAAAAAGCATGTCTGCACCTTTAAGCAGCGGCTTCAGCGCTGTTTCACCCTCAAAGAGAATATAGTAATCCGACATTGTCTCTCCCGCCTCCAGAGCGACACGGAAGCCGTCGTGACCGCCAAGCTCAAAAAGCATGTTCTCAGACGAACGGTTCACAACAGTATGGGTTTTGACAAGGCGCGCGCCATCCAGTTCAAAGCGGATTTCAAGCGTAAAATCAAAGGGATAGCAGGCTATGGTTTCCTCATTTGAGGATGCGGAAAGGGCAAGGGTTTTCTCCGTACTCTCAGTTACCCTGAACGCAGACTGACGCGCAAAGCCATGGCGCGGCATGGCGTAGGTTCTGCCGTGCAGTGAATAGGCGTTATTCCTCAGACGCCCGATCACCGGGAATAGAACTGGTGCGGTGCGAGGCCAGATATCCGGCTCCCTCTGCCACATGTATTCAGTCCCAGTCCTGCCCCGAACACTTAGGACTTGAGCACCAAGCTCATCTACAGCAACGCTTAGGCATTCGTTTTGTATTCTGTGTATCATGCCTTTCTCCTTCCGCAGCACCCAAAAACCGTCTATTGCTGGGAAAAATCGATAATCGGCCCGCTCTCTTCGTATCCTACGGAAAGAGCAAGGGCTTCCTCATCCGCTACCAGCGTCACATCCGGATGGAACTGGAGGATTGAGGCAGGGACGCGCGGCGTTACAGGCCCCCAAAAAGCTTCCGCCAGCGCTTTCGCCTTGCTTGCTCCGCTGGCGATAATCAGTATTTTGCGCGCCTGAACAATATCCATTATGCCCATGGTTACTGCTGCTGCGGGAATCTGCGCCCCCTCAGGGAAAAAACGCTTGTTTGCCTCGCGCGTACTGCCGGTCAGTTCAACGCGGTGTGTATGCCCGGTGAAGGCATCGGCAGGCTCGTTGAAGCCTATGTGCCCGTTCATACCCAGCCCCAGTAGTTGCAGGTCTATGCCGCCCAAATTCCTGAGCACCGTATCGTATCGTGCGCATTCCTCATCGATATCCGCCGCACGACCGTCTGGAATATGTGTATTGCTGGGTTCGATATTGACAGCGTTGAAAAGTTTCTGCCGCATAAAAAAGGCATAGCTGCTTTCGTCCTGCGCATTGAGTCCTACATATTCGTCGAGATTGACCGTACGTACCCGGCTGAAATCAAGTGTTCCGTTTTGATAGCTATTAATAAGCTGCTGGTAGACCCCGACCGGTGTGCCTCCGGTCGCCAATCCCAGAACGCTGTCCGGTTTCAATATGACCTGAGCGGCAATAACGCTCGCCGCCGCGACACTCATTTTTTGATAATCTTTTACGCGAATAATTCTCATTTTTAACTTGGGTTCCTTTGGTTTGATTGCGTTATTGCAGCTAAGTCATCCGCCATACGGATAAATCGTGACCCCCTGAACCACCCGATTGACGGTTCCGGCGGGGTTCGGATTATCCGGGTCGATTTGTAGCGCAAGTGACTTGTTAAACGCCAGCATCTGGGCTACAAGAAGGAATTCCGGAGCAAGCAGTCCGTTTTCATAGCTCCCAGCGTTGTTGAAACAATAATAATAGTCGGCAAGTGTGTCAGCTTCGGGGCAGGGTCGCCCGGAAACAACCAAAATCCTATTTTTCCGGCGCTCGCGGCTCATCTCCCGGAGCAAATCCAACTCGTATTTTCTGACGAAGGAGTCGTCCGACAGGTAGATTACAACAAGGGTCTCATCATTAACAAAAGACTTTGGTCCGTGACGGAAACCGACTGGCGAATCATAAAGAGTAGCAGTACGGCCCCGCGTAAGCTCAAGCATTTTGAGTGCGGACTCCTGAGCCAGTCCTTTAAGCGCTTCCGTACCCAGATAGACTATGCGATTATATGAACAGCCATTTGCCCAGCAAACGAGGGCGTCAGCGTCGCGGCCCAGGAACCTCTCCCCCGCCTCGGCGATATCCTGCACGGCCGTCGCATTTTCCGAAAGCTTCTCCGGTACAAGGCAGAGCAGCGCCGTTAAATATATGCTGGTAAAGCTGTTTGTCATGGCGAAACCCAAGTCATTCGTTTCATCCGGCAGGGCGATCACATGGTATGCGCTGTTTCCGGTACCGAGTTCAAATAATTTACCATTTCTGTTGCATGTTAAGATTAAATGACGGAGACGCGAGCTGACCGCTTCCGCGGCTCTGATAGCGCCTATCGACTCCGGCGAATCGCCTGAACGTGCAAAAGAAACCATTAGAGTGTTCCTTTCGGCAGAAACACAGCTTTTCGGGAAGGTCACAATATCCGTCGTACCGCAGACGCAAACGGCATGTTTTCCGTTCCGGCTTATATATGGCTGGAGTGTTCTGCCGATATACTCGCTGCTCCCTGCACCGGCTAGAATCATCTGTCCGTCTACATCTAGAAAATCTGAAAGAAAGTCTCTCAGACGCTCGGCATTTTCCTTTGCTATGGCCGGTATCTTCCGCCAAGTCTCAGGCTGGCGGAAAATCTCGTCAATCGTATAGCTGCTCAAAGCACTTCTCCTTAAAAAAGCATTATAGTTATGTATTAGTATGCGCCGTCAAAGTTGGAAGAGAATTCCCATGCAGGCCGAGGCAATTATGAAAACAACCGGCGAAAGCTCTTTTCCTTTTAGCTTGACCTTATAATGGATGACCAGCATAACGGCGAATATTGCAAGATTAAAATAATTGAAAAGTCCCAAAAAGCTTCCGGTCTGTTCAAACAGCTCGATATGGAACAGCGCCTCCAGAAACATGCTCATGCAGGCCGAGGTAATAAGAGCTACGACAGCCGGCCTGATGCCGTAAAAGGCCATTTTAACATAACGGTTTTCCTTGAACTTCTGCAATACCCGAGCGACAAGGATGACAATGACCACGCTTGGAAATACAAGCGTCAGGGCAGCGGCAAGCCCTCCCCAAAAGGATTTGAAAATAACGCAGCCCGCATAAACCGCCATATTGACGCCGATAGGTCCGGGCATGCTCTGGCTGACGGCAATAATAATCGAAAGTGTGTCGGCTGAAAGCCAACCGTATTTGACCGCCATTTCGTTGAAGAAAGGGATAACGGCAAAGCCTCCGCCAACTGCGAACAGGCCGGCGGTAAAAAATCGGAATAAAACCTGGAGAATAAAGCTCATTCTTTCGTGTCCGCCTTTGCTTTTCTTTTTTCTGAAAAGGCCTTTATTACAATTCCGGTAACAGCCGCGAGAAGCACCAGCACCACCATGCTTACACCGGCAAAGTAGGCCAGAGCGAATGTGCCCAGGCAAATAATGATTCCGGCGATATCCTTAACGGAGCCCTTCCAGAGCTGGATGATGGTTGTCATCATCAGCATGCATACGCCGATCTTGATGCCGGCAAGCGCGTGCCGCACGGCCGGTATATCCTGAAAGCCGGTCAGCAGCGTTGCAATAAGCGTAATAAGCAGGATGGACGGGCTGATAACGCCGAGAACGGAGGCGATTGCGCCCTTGACCCCGGAATTTTTATATCCGACGAAGGCTGCGGTGTTTACCGCGATAATACCGGGCAGACTCTGTCCGATCGCATAATAGTCTACGACCTCCTCGTTTTCCACCCAATGGTATTTCTGAACTATTTCTTTGTCTATCATGGGGAGGATAACGTAACCGCCGCCAAAAGTAAACAGTCCGATCTTGAACCATGTTCTGTACTGAAGAAGCAGATTTTTCATAAAGCGCTCCTTTCCGTTCGGCAAATAATCCTATGCCTATCCGCTGGTGTTTTCCGGCGGGGCCGGACCAGTCACAGCTTCCTCAGCACCTCGTTGAAATCAGTCTTTATCTGATCCGGAAGTATCTGAGCGGACATTTTGACGTTTCTCCTGTCAAGCTCTTTCCACTCCTCTACTTCCTCCGGCATTGAGTACACGTGGCTGAGCAGCTTGACCTTTCCAGGCGCGGAACGCAGGTTTCCGATATTGAGGCTGGTAATCTCCACTCCCCTGTCCATAAGGCCGATTATTGCCTTCGGGCCGCGCACGAGAATCATAAGGCTCTCGTTTTTATAGGCGTCCGCCTTGATTTTCTCGGCAGCATCGTCGATCGTAAGAAACTCCGCCTTGATGCCTACAGGCGTGGCCATGCGCAGCAACGAGCATTGCACCTTGTCTTTAGCTGTCTTGTCGTCTACCACCAGAATACAGGTGACGCCGGCGGTCCGCGTCCATCCGACCACGACCTGTCCGTGGATCAGGCGATCATCAATCCGAACCATAGTTGTTTTCATAAGTATCAGTCTCCTCTATAAACAATATCGCCTCTTACGATGGTCATATCTACCGAAAGTCCGGGCCCGAACACGACAAAATCCGCGTCTTTCCCCGGGCTTATGGAGCCTTTTCTGTCAAATACGCCAATCGAACGCGCCGGGTTTTCCGAAGCCATCCGAATCGCGTCGCCGACCGGAATTCCAACCGAGTGGACGATATTCCGCACGGCATCTGCTTGGGAAAGCATGCTGCCGGCCAGTGTACCCTTGAGAGTCTTGGCATGTCCATCCTGAACGATGACGGGGGTTCCCTCCCATCTGCGGAAGCTACCGTCGCCAAGGCCGCGGACATCCGTACCATCTGTTATAAGTATGCAGCGTGCCGTACCCGCGACTTTAAGCACCAGCTCGATAATCGCCGGATCAAGATGGTTGCCGTCCACAGTCATTTCGAGAAACGCCGAAGGGTCCAGCAGCAGAGCGACGACCGCGCCGGGCCTCCGGTGGTGAATCTGGGGCATGCCATTGAAAAAATGCGTCCCCCTGTTCGCGCCGGCCTGCAGCGCTGCCCGTGTCTGCTCAAGGCCGGCCTCCGTGTGCCCTATAGACACGCGCACACCCCTCCGGACAAAAAAGTCAATCGCTTCCATCGCGTACGGCGTTTCAGGCGCCAGTGTTACGAGCTTCAGTGACTCCCGCGACGCTGCCCAAATCATTTCCAGCTCCTGCGAACTTGCCTGCCGTATGTTACTTTCTATATGGGCGCCGCGGTTCTGCTTACTGATAAAAGGCCCTTCAAGATGAATTCCCAAAATTTCGACCATGCCCGGCTTAGGGCTGCGGCTGACATCTGAGAGGCCGCGGAGCGCTCTTTCCTCTTCCTCAGGACCAACGCTGGTCGTCGTTGCAAGGCAGCTCGTCGTTCCGCCCATGACCAGAAAATCCGAGATTGCCGAAACCGCCTCAGGCAAGCCCTCCATAAAATTCCGCCCGCGGGCCCCGTGCACATGGGTATCGATCAACCCTGGCGCGACAAGCTTTCCGGCGCAGTCAATACGCTCTGCGTCCTGCGGCGCGGGCTCTTCCTCAGACAGAAGGTTGAGAATTCGGCCGTCCTGAAATAGAACTCCGCACCTTTTTATTTCCCCGCTTTCCAGCAAGACCTGTCCGCCGGAAAGCAGTTTTTTTGTGTAATTCATATAAGCCTCCTAAGTATTGTCGGAAGGGGATAGAAGGCAATCCCCTTTCCGACCGCGCTAAAATTAATTAAAGAACACCGAGCAGTCCCAGCACAAAGCCGACAACAATGATACCCAGCATCACAATCATCGCGTTCTTTCCCTTGCGGACAAAGGCATAGACGGCGAGGGTAGCTCCCAGAGGCAGAAGCTTTGGCAGAATCTTATCGAACATATCCTGAAGGGCAACACTGGCGTCGCCCACCGTGTAGGTAAGGGGAGTCGAGATGTTCAGGGCGCTTGCAACAAGCGCGCCTACGACCATTAGACCTAGAATTGTGGCTGCCTCCATCCAGCGCTGGATCTGCATGCCCTCAAGCTTCTCAAGGAATTTATCGGCCAGTTCGTAACCGCTGTGAACGCCCCACCACTGTACACCAAAGTGGACGATATTTATAAGCAGAACAAAGATGATCGGCGCGATCACGCTACCGCTTAGGGCAAGCGACGCACAGATGCCCGCGACTATGGGGCGGAATGTACTGAAGAACATTGAGTCGCCGAGACCGGCAAGCGGTCCCATCAGCGCGCCCTTTACGGCCTGAATGTTCTCTTCGTCCATTTCCTCACCATGAGCTTTCCGCTCCTCCATGGAGGCGACGATGCCGAAAATTATGCCGCCTAGCCAGGGATGCGTATTGAAATAGCCGGAATGACGCTTGTAGGCCTCAATGCGGTCCTCCTTATTTTTGTACAGCTTGTTGATCAGGGGAAGCATGCCCCAGACGAAGCCCAGGCCCTGCATACGTTCAAAGTTGAAAGCGGACTGGATCGCGTTGGAACGGAAAAACAGTCTCCGCAGGTCTTTCTTGTCGATTCTGTCGGTTGTGGCGACTGCCGTTGTTTCTTCACTCATGTCTGTTACCTCCTCTCAGTTGTTTACGGCGGGCTTATTTGTATTGACGTATATTATGATATATGCCACACCTATTATTGCCACGCCCATAACGCCGAAGGCCGGCACATAGGCTGCAATTGCAAATCCGATAAAGAAATATGGAATCAATTTCTTGACGCTCAGCGTGCTGAGCAGCATTCCAAAGCCCAGAGCCGGGAGCAAAGCTCCGACAGCCTTGATACCTGCCATGATATTGCCTGGAATGGCGGTTGTCATGTCTGTAATAAATGTAGCCCCAAAATAGAGAGCAAGGAACGTGGGAACGAAGTAGGCAAGGAAATGAATCAGGTTTCCTAACTGAACAACCATGGAAATGCCGTTTGAATTGCCTTCCTCGGCATACTTGTCAACACCGTGGGCCAGGAACGAACACACCGTCTTGGCAAACAGCTCGAAGGAGGTAGCAACGACCGCAGTGGGTATTGCCACAACCAGCGCGCCCTCCAGACCGGTACCACTGGTTACGGATACCGCCGTACCCAGAACGCTTGCGATAGCCACGTTCGAAGGAACCGAACCACCGATTGCCTGCGCACCCATAAACACCAGTTCAAGTGATGCGCCGACCTGCAGGCCGGTGCTCACATCGCCTAACAGCAAGCCTACCAAGGGGCCGAGAACGATTGGCCTCTCCAACTGGCAGTCGCCGAGCATACGCCGCTGTAAATAGGCGAGGCCCGCGATAAGGCTCACAACTAATACGCTACCAAAACTCATACTATCCCTCCATAATCTTTTCGTTTTTTTGCTCAACCGACAAATTTTTACGCAAACCGCTGCCGACATCCGTAATCGTGGCAGCCGCCGCAGTCATGATATGCTCCTTGAGCTGTACTATGTCCATGCTGTCTTTCAGCAGCAGCGTTTCCGTCAGCATGCCGAGATTTAATCCTGAGACAACATGAAAAAACGGAAATTCCAGCGCAAGAGCCGCGGCAACGCGGGCAGGGCTTCCTCCGGGAATATCCACAAGGCAAAGAATGGTATCGTTCTCGCCCGACAGGGATATTTGCTCTTGCAAAGCGTTTTCCACATCTTCCGCACCGCCTCCGGGATACAGTTCGATTGTCTGAACGCCCTCTGTTCCGCCGCTGATAATAGCTGCCGTCTCAAGCATTGCCTTCCCCAGCCCCGCATGTGTTGCCAATATAACCTGAATCATTGCTTCTCACCCCTTTCCTGATTTTTTTGGCTGCGAAAGAACCAATTGCTATTCCTGTGCAGCATCCTGTCGTGCCGCGACAGGCCGGCTGACTATTGCGTCGACCGCTTTGATAAGTATATGTTCCGCCTCAGCCGCGGTTTTCTGACCGCATACCTCGGCGGCTATGCGCTTAGCCTCCTGAATTGTAATACCAGTTATAACCTGCTTGACTGTCGCCATATTTGCCGGACTCATGCTCAGCATACGTAGACCGAGACCGACAAGCGCAATTGCCGCGGCGGGGCTTCCGCCCATTTCCCCACAAATGGATAGCGGCTTTCCGTTTTTGGAAAACTGCTCGGCGACATATCCGATCATTCTGAAAACCGCCGGATGATAGCTCTGATAATAAGTCGCAACGGACTGGTTAAGCCGGTCGGCCGCCATAAGGTATTGGCACAGATCGTTTGTACCGATGCTGGCAAAATCGACCTCCAGGGCTGCCTGATCCGCGATCAGCGCGACAGACGGGATCTCAATCATTATTCCGAGTGGAATGCTTTTGTTATAAGGGATTTTCTCCTCGTCCAGCTCCGACATCACCGTTCTTACAGTAGCTTTTGCAGCTCGAAAATCATCGAGGCTGCCGACCATGGGAAACATGAGCCAGAGCTCTCCGAACTGCGATGCCCTTAGCGCCGCACGTAGCTGGGTTCGGAAAAGCGCCGTTTCCTCAAGACACAGCCGCAGGGCACGCCTGCCAAGAAAGGGGTTGTCCTCCTGTGGAAGAGTCATATAAGGCAGCTGTTTATCGCCTCCGATATCGAGCGTGCGCAAAATCACCGGCTTGCCCCGGAAGGCAAGTACCGTAGCCTTATAAGCACGAAACTGCGTCTCTTCATCAGGCGGCCCACTCTTGCTCTGCATATACAAAAACTCGCTTCTCATCAGTCCAACTCCGTCCGAAGCGGCAATGTCCCTTGGGCTGAGGCCTTCGGCCGAAGAGATATTCAGTTCTATTGCAACCGCGATTCCATCAGAAGTGATCGCCGGAATATTCCTGTATGTATTCTCGGCTCTCCGGCGCTCCTCAGTCTCCGTCTGCTTTCTATGATAATAGGCCGTCTCTTTTTCGTCCGGATCAAGGATCATAATACCGGCCTCAGCGTCCACAATCACGTTCTCGCCATCGGCAGCTTCGGATAGAAGCTCACCGACACCGAGCACAGTGGGAATGCCGTAGCTTCTGGCAACAATCGCCGTATGGGAGGTAACCCCTCCAAGCTCCGTGACTATTCCCAAAACGTTTTTTCTGTCGATTGTCGCGGTGTCTGAGGGAAGCAGTTCACGGGCAAATATCACGCGCGGCTCCGGCAAATACGACAGGTTATTCTCCGTCTTTCCCGCCAGACAGCGAAGAATGCGGTTCCTAACATCTTTCAGATCCGATACGCGCTCCTTGGTAAAGGCGTTTTCAGCCTGTGCCAGAATGCCCGCAAACATGTCGAAAACCTCTGTGACAGCCTGCGAAACAGGTATCCCGTCCGTGATCCGTGTCCGAATTTCACCGTCAATCTCGGCATCCTCAGCCAAAAGCTGATGTGCCTGGAATATTTTGGCCTTTTCCGGTGCACTTTCGCCAACAGCGGAAACGATCTCGTCCAACTCACGGCGCGCGCTTTCGAGCGCCCGTATAAATGCATCCAGTCTCTCCCGGACATTATCCAGATTATCCGCCGCATAAACGGCGTTATCCGGCTCATAGGGTTCGTAAATCAGCGCTTTCCCGCAGGCAATGCCGCCGGAAACCGCAAGGCCCTGCATTCTCATGCTGCTACTCCTTTTCATCGGTTGCGGCATCCACAACGTCGATCAGCGCGTCGACTGCTCTCTGCTCATCCTCGCCTTCCGCTGAAACCTCGATAGTTTCGCCGCATGCGGCGGACAGGGAAAGCACCAACACCATCGACTTGGCATTGACGGCCTCTCCAGACCGGCCCCGCTTGCTAATTTTAATGGAAGATTTATACTTCACTGCTTCCTTGACGAAATCCGCCGCTGGCCTAGCATGAAGTCCAGATTTGTTACAAACGGTTGTTTGCCTCGTATACACCTTTATTTCTCCTTTTTGCTTTTATCTTGAAACCTGAAATTACCGGTATTTATCCATATAGGCCGATAACTGCGCCAGTGCCTGCTGCTCATCTTCCCCTTCGGCCCGCAGCGTAAAGCGCGTACACGGAAAACTGCTCGCGTATATCAGTCCCAAAAAGGATTTTGCGTCCATACACTTGTCCCCGAAGCAAATCTCAATTTTGGATTTAAAGCGTCCTGCTTCCAGCACAAAGCCGCTGACAAAGCCGATATGTGTATCCGTTGCGAACGGAAGCTCGAAATCTTTTGTCACCATGTCGTCTACCTCGCTCTTTTGCCCTATATATATGCAATATTCGTGCCACTGTAAAAAGAACACAAAGATTTTTACTAAAAAATTAAATTTTTTCTTTTTTATTGTCGTATGAAATGATATAATGAAGATTAAGCAGTTATTATATCCTAATTCGGACAGTTTATATTTCATATACCTAGTAAATTAACACAATTCAATCGTAAGGCATCTATGGCTTTATAGCCGGGAAGCCGCACAGAGTCGTTTAGTATCGCTTTCTTGCGGAATCCGTCGACTCCAGGCGGCTTTCACCCTCTTATATATGCAATTATCATGCCACAATGAATGGCATTCGTGCTTTATCTCATAAAAAATTTTTTAGCGGCGCTTGCCGCTATTTATGGAGGCGGCATTTACAATGGAGCATTCCCTGCGGAACGTACAAATACAAAAAATGATGCCGCAGACCCTGCATAGTCTGCAGCTTCTATCTATGCCGCTTTTTTCGCTCGGTACATATCTGAGCGGCATCGTACTTGACAATCCGTATTTGGAGCCCCTATTCGACACAATGGAAATACCGCTGCCGGCTTTTACGGAACCTGAATCTGAAAAAACAACCGACCGTGACGACAAGTCGGAGTCGGCAGGCGCTCTTCCATTCAAGGATCAAATTTATTTTGAACGGGAAGGGGAATCGTTGTATGACCATCTGCGATTTCAGGCTGGACTGTGCGCCTTTTCCGTACAGGAAGAGACAGTTGCGAGATATCTTATTGCCAACATAAGCCCCGCAGGATATCTGGAAGAAAGTTTGGAGACCACTGCTGCAAAAATCGGCTGCGACCTTTCTCTTGCGCAGCATGTTCTGGCTGTGATACAGGGATTTTCTCCCTGCGGCGTCGGCGCGAGAAGTCTCAGCGAGTGCCTCATCCTTCAGGCCGATACCAAAACGGCCGATTACGGCATTCTCATACGGCTTCTGCAGGAGGATATTGCGGCGCTGGCCGAGCGAAAGTTTGCATTTCTATCGAGAAAATACGGAATCGGAAGGCCGCGTATCCAAAAGTTGCTTGACTATATAAAAACCCTTGACCCCAGACCCGGAAGCCATTTTTCATGCGCTCGTTTCACGCCATACGTCATGCCCGACGCTACGGTTGATCTCAGCGGGCCGCGTCCCGAAATCTGGGTCGGCGGAAATGCC
>JAYFQM010000124.1:0-8086 GCA_034927185.1 Oscillospiraceae bacterium
GAAAGCTATGACAAGCTCGTACTATCTCCGGGTGCCGCGCCGATTAAGCCGAAGAGCATCGAGGGCGTTGACTCGCCAAACGTTTTCACCGTTCGCAACGTTGTGGACATAGAAAAGCTTGACCGCTATCTCCACGACAAGGCCGTTACGGATGTGGCCGTGATCGGTGGAGGCTTCATCGGTGTGGAGATAACCGAAAACCTTCGTATGGCCGGCTTAAACGTCAGCCTGATCGAGGCCCTCGATCAGATCATGGCTCCCTTCGACTATGATATGGCGCAGATTCTTCACAAGGAAATGTTCGATCAGGGCGTGAACCTTATTCTGGGCGACGGCCTGAAAAAGGTCGAGCCGGACTTTGTGGAGCTGCAGTCCGGAAAGCGCATAAAGTCGCAGGCCGTGGTTCTTGCAATCGGTGTGTATCCCGAAACATCACTGGCCAAAAAAGCGGGGCTTGAGATCGGCGAGACCGGCGGTATCAAGGTTAACCACAACTATCTTACGAGCGACGCGGACATCTACGCAGTCGGCGACGCCATTGAGGTTTACAGCAGCCTAAGCCATAAGCCCACACGCCTTGCTCTCGCTGGCCCCGCACAGCGTCAGGCAAGAGCCGCCGCCGACCATATGTGCGGTATCCCCTATAACAATAAAGGCGTAATCGGTTCCTCCGTGGTGCGTATCTTCGGACTGGACGCCGCCGTGACCGGCCTGAACGAGCGGGCGGTGAAGGCAGCCGGAATTCCTTATGACTTTGCCTATGTCATCCCGCTTGATAAGGTGGGCCTAATGCCGGACAGCCATCCCATGCATTTCAAGCTCCTGTTCGAGGTGCCGACGGGGAAGGTCCTGGGCGCGCAGGCGATCGGGCGCAAAGAGGTCGATAAGCGCATAGACGTCGTCGCTTCCATAATAACTATGGGAGGCACGCTTGAGGACTTGAAGGAGCTTGAGCTATGCTACGCTCCCCTGTTCAGCACGGCCAAGGATGTTGTGAACCACGCGGCGCTGGTTTCCCTGAACCTGTTATACGGCCGCTTTAAGCAGGTTCCCGTCAGCAAAGTGCGCGAGCTTGTCGAAAGCGGAGCCTTTATCATAGACGTACGTGAAAAAGCCGAATACGCTATTGGCCACCTCATCAACGCAGTAAACATTCCCATGAGCGAGTTCCGCGGCAGGCTGGATGAAATCCCGAAGGACAGACCTGTTTACCTGCACTGCCGCAGCAGCCAGAGAAGCTACAATGTCTTAATGGCGCTGCAAAACATAGGTTACAGCAACGTATATAACATCTCAGGCTCTTATCTCGGCGTATGCTGCTATGAATATTTCAACGATCAGGTAACTGGACGCGATAAAATCGTGACTGAATACAACTTTAATTAAGCAAATTTTTCACCGGATACGAGTGTGCAGGGTACAGACCTTCCCAAATCAGTCCGGAAACGGCATAAGAAAACGGCAGCCTTTAAACGAAGGCTGCCGTTTTCTTATGCCGGAAAGTGTCTCGTGGATTTGCCGGCAGAGCATTTTCCGTATTTACTTTGCCGTAAGTAAATACGGCGGGTAGTTGTCTGGGGCGCTTATGTATCACGCTCAGCGCGCAGTTCCGAAATGCTCTTGGAATAGTACCGGTCGACATAGCCCTGCGTAAAATCCTGAACAAATTCCGCAAAGCGAGAGGCGTCTCGGGCACAGTTTGCAACGGCGCTTCGGCTAAGCCCGACATATCCGAAGGTGTCGTCATACGACGACTCGACACAGTATTTGATGATCGAGGGAATGCTTAACATCACCGAGCGCGGCAGTACCGCGAAACCCAGCCCGCTTTTGACCGCACGTATGAGCAGATTGATGTCGTTAGACTCGCAGACAATTTGCGGCTTGTATCCGTATTTTTCCATCAGCTTGTCCAGGTTCAGGCGCAGTGCCGAATCGCGCGCCGTCGTCACCATCGGAACGCCGACCATGTCGCCGAAGCCGATCGTCTCAAGAGCCAAGCGGGGGTCGCCCGGAGGCAGCATCGCGCAACTGCGCTCGCAGAAGACAATGTCGGTTATCAGGCCCTTGTCCGAGTCGTCGGACAGCGGTGGTGAGCACAGGCCAAAATCCGCCGCTCCCGTAACAAGCGCGGCGGCGATTTCATCGCGCGGAGCGTTCGTGATTGCAAGCTGGTAATCCGGGACAACGCGCTGATAGGCCATGACGATCTCGGGATAGTGCAGTTCGATGTTTGTCACTATTCTAATCGTGCGTGCGTTGTGCTCAATCGCTTCATCCATGTCGTGACGCAGGTTGTCAAGCTCCGCCAAAATCGTCTTTGCATGGGCGTAAAAAAGCTCTCCAAAGTGGTTGAGCCTGATCTTTCGTCCGGCGTTGTCGAACAGAGGAACGCCGATCTCCTGTTCGAGTTGGCGGATTACCTTAGTCAAAAAAGGCTGCGCTACGCCAAGCCGGTCCGCAGCCCGGGTCACATGCTCCAGCTCCGCCGTCAGGCAGAAGTATTGCAGATCGCGAATCTCCATTCCGTGCTCCTTACAAATTTAGCGGCTGATGTTTGCGCATTTTGCCGATCCGTCCGCACAGTCACTTGGGGAAGGGAGCAGATTTGACCGGATTTTGGGCGTGGTGGTGCAAAACTATGGGAAAAACTGTACAAAACGCCATAATTTCAGCCGTATATGCTTATGATTGGTTCCAATTATATAGGGATTTTGCGCCTAATTATATGGACATATTTAACAAAATATTATCTTATTTTATGTTTGTGTTGTAGTATTAGACCAGAAAAAGACCCTGGGATGCTAAAAATAAAAAGGAGGATTTAGTATGAAAAGCGCATTTGCATGGGACTGCCGCACATCGGCCGAGCGCGCAGCCGGACGCATTGAATCCGGCGATACCGTCTGGATCGGCGGGTTGACCGAGGGGACACGGGCATTTTTGGACGCGTTGGCCGAGCGCCGTAAGGGCATGCGAGACGTTACAATTCTCGCTGCGCCCGGCGTTGGAAACGAGCGGCTTCTGGACGAACCAGTTTATCGTGACGCCTTTTCTTTGCTGTTGTTTTTCGGAGATGCGCTGACGCAGGCCTACCGCGGCGCAGACAGCGTCGATCAAGCTGCCTTCCTTTCCGGCGGCTCGGACGCCGCGGCTGAGATGCTCTGCCGGCACTTCGGCATTAACGCACTGGTAGTCGGTGTCCCGGAGCCGGATGTAACGGGGACCGTACACCTTGAGCAGTCGGCCTCGGCAATTACGCTGGCTTTCAGCAGGCGGCCCGAGCTTACTAAGCGCTTTGCCCTGATCGAGCCCGGTGCAGCGCCCGGCTACGGAACAGCGCTTCCACTGACAGGCTTTGAGTGCTTTTATGCCGATACGGGCGAAGCTGCAGCGGCTGTCTGAAGCAGAAAAAGGAGGACAAGGATAAGAGATGGCGAAAAGAGACCTTAACGCGGACTGGCGCGCGTATTATCAGACGCATCTTGTCAGCATCGAGGAGGCTGCGAAAGAGATATTTCCCGGTGATGTTATCTATCTTGGACAGGCGACCATGATTCCCTACGAGTTTTTGGAGTATCTGTACCAACACAAGGAGGACTACCGAGATGTGACCTTCTGGTACAACGTAATGAATATGCCGAACGAAATGATTTTCGACCATGATAGCCGCGCGCACTTTCGTCTGCTGAACATTTTCAATCTGCCGCTGGACCGCATGGCGCTTGAGCTGCACACGATCGAGCCACTCGGCGCGGGCTACGATACATACGCCGACTGCATGTGGGAATACGGCGTCAATGCTTCTGCAACGCAGGTATGTCCGCCGAACGCGGATGGTTGGTGCAACGTTGGCTGCTACGGTGTGACGACCAACAGCGTCACGAACCCTGACCCGAGAATTGTTAAAAAGTTCGGTTTCATCGATGCAACGGGCGTTTTTCCTGCACCGGGCCCTGATAATCAGAACGGCATTCATATCACCGAGTTTGATTATATCATTGAAAACAATACTGAGATGATGCCGCTTCCGGTTTCCGAGCCGACACCGCTCGACGTGAAGACCGCCTCGTATATTCTGCCTTATATCAAGGACGGCGACAAGGTTCAGATCGGCTACGGTGGACTCGGAGAGGAGATATTGAGAAATCTTAAAGACCTACCCGGTTCATTTGAGGTGTTTTCGGAGGTGCTCTGCGACAGCATGATGCCTCTGGTCGAAAGCGGGAAAATTACCAAAATCCGCGCCTCCAGCCCGGGAGCCTGCACGGTGGAGTGCTTCAAGTGGCTGGCAACTACCGAGCACGACGTACGCCTGTATCCGCGCACAATCTGCATAGAGCCGCTGAGCACTATGATGCAGGAGAACATCGTGGCGATCAACGCGACCTTCATGGTTGACCTGCTCGGGCAGGCCTGCTCCGAGGCGCAGGGGCTTAAACCCTACACCGGCATGGGCGGCTCGTTTGCCTACATTTACGGCTCGCAGCGGGCTAAAGGAGGCCGCAGCTTCCTGTGCCTTCGCTCGACCTATATTGACAAAAACGGCGAAACGCGCTCAAACGTTGTGCCCTGGCTGCCGGAAGGCTCCATCGTCTCAATGCTCAAAAACTATGTGATGTTCGTCGTGTCCGAGTGGGGCGTCGCGGACATTTACCTAAAGAGCTATCCCGACCGCATTAAGGCGCTGATCAAGATTGCGCATCCCGACTTCCGCTCCTGTCTCAGGGAGCAAATTTTGACGACGCCGCTGATCGAGGAGTGGGATTTCCGCGATTACGACATGTTTGATAACGTAATCCCCGAACCGCGCCAGCCGAACACGGCTACGCCGAGTCTGGATTATCCGATCAAGGCGGACCCGAAAATCTAAATACAGTTTTCCAAGGCATAATAAAAGCCAGAAAAGCATTAATTTATCAATGCTTTTCTGGCTTTTGGCGGAGAAGGATGCCTTGGGTTATCCGCCAAAAAATCCAACCGTCGTCCTATAAGTGATTTACTACAAATTTACAGTCCTGCCCCGACAAAACCGATATCAGGTTGTAAACCGCCATATCCGCCATTTTTTTTGTAGCTTCTGCTGTGTGCGCACCGGTATGCGGGGTTGCGACTACATTATCAAACTCAAAAAGCGGAGAGCCGGCAGGAGGCTCGGCTTCAAAGGCATCTAGGCCCGCTCCGCCGATTTTTCCTCTCTTCAGGGCATCATAAAGCGCGTTTTCATCGATAATCCCCCCGCGGGAGGCGTTGAGAATTATGACGCCGTCCTTCATTTTTGCGATGGAATCGGAGTTAATCATATGACGGGTTTCATTATTGAGCGGCAAATGCAGACTGATGACGTCCGATTTGCTTATAACCTCGCCGAGAGTTCCGGGGGCAATGCCTTCATCCGTGCAATACTGTCCGTCAATATGCGGATCGTATGCCATAACCTTCATATCGAATCCTCCGGCGCATCTGGCAACGACCCTGCCTATGGCGCCAAGGCCAAGAATGCCGATGGTCTTCCCGGAAAGCTCGATACCGGACGAGCGGACCCATTCCCCTTTTCTTGTTCTTTTATCCAGCATCGGAATCTTTCTGGCAACGGACATCAGAAGCGCAAATGTAAGCTCTCCTACCGCTTCGGAGTTCGCGCCGGGTGTATTTGTGACTATGATGCCTTTTTCGCTTGCAGCGGCAATGTCCACACGGTCATAGCCGACTCCGTATCGGGATATTGCTCTGAGCTTTGGGCATTTGTCCAGCACGCGCCTCGTAACATTGTCCAAGCCGGCAAGATAACCGTCACAGTCATTTAGAAGGGGAATCAGCTCTTCGTCGGTCAGAGGCCTTCCCGCAGTGTTGAATATGAGATCACTGCTGAAAGCGCGGAGCTTATCAAGAGCGTCCGAGTTCTTTCCCGGCTGAAGCGAGGTAGGCGTAACAAGAATCTTCAAGCTGATACCCCCTTATTTTGCCTTGTTTGCAGTCTCAACAGCCTCTTTCGTAAGCTGAGTAATTTTGGCAAAGTTTTTATCACTTATATAAGCTTCTTTCACCATCCAGCTGCCCCCCACGGCTATTATCGCGGGATCTGCGAGATATTCCGCGAGGTTGTCAATATTGATTCCTCCGGTAGGCATAAAGCGCATGGAGGGGAATACTGGAGCGTAATTCCGAATCGTATTCAGACCGCCGAACACATTGGACGGAAAAAACTTGACTACATCAAGATTCATTTCCATTGCTGCAATTATTTCCGTAGGGGTGCAGCAGCCCGGAATAACGGGGACTCCCTGTTTGACGGCATATTCCGCCACACTCTGATTAAAGCCAGGGGAAACCAAAAACTTTGCGCCAGCGCCAACTGCGCGTTTTGCCTGCTCAACACTGATAATAGTTCCAGCGCCGACAAGCATGTCGGAATATTTTGTAGCTATGGCGAGTATTGAAGTTTCGGCCGCGTCTGTACGGAAGGTTATCTCGGCAACGGGCAGGCCTCCCGATTTGAGAGCCTCGGCCAAAGGCAAAGCGTCTTCAGCCCGGTTGAGCTTGACTACGGGAGCAATTTTATATTTATCTAGTTCAGCAAAGAATTCACTGTTTTTCATAGCTTTTTGCAGTACGGCTTTTGTACTGCGGCCTCCTTTTAGATTACCAGCTTAAAATCCTCTTCGGATTAAGAATCAGCATCTTTTCGATTTGCCGTTCGGAAATCCCGGCCTCGCGCATCATTGGCACGAAGTCTTTGATAATATAGTCCAAGCCTACGGCGCTTTCGCCATATGCCTTCAATCTTGCGCGTGTCGTATCAAGGGATATCAGGAGTAAATCCTCGAAGCCTTTGTCCAGGAGCTTTTTTAAAAGCTCCAGTTCATATTCGTTGCTGTGATATTTATATCGTGCTATTGTATCGAACTCCAGCGTTATGCCCGCCTGAAGCACGCTCTGGAATATTCCGATCCGATCACACGCGCGGTCCATATGGCAGAAATAAAGCCTGTCGGGGCTTACGCCCAAGCCGGTAAGATACTTCATAAGAGCCTCAGGGTTGCTGCCTTTTTCAATATGGACCATCATGGTAGCGCCGGTCGTCTTCTGCGCCTGGGACGCGGCCCGGAACAAGCGCTCGTATGGCTGCTGAAGATTACAGGCATCCAGCGCCGTTTTTATAATCCCCGCGCGCACATTCTGGCGGACAGGATGAAAATACGTGTCCGTACCCATATAGGCTCCGCGTGTCAGCTCCTCTGTGAAGAGCTCTGCTAGGCGGTCTTCACAAAGCGAAGCAATCCAGTGGCCCTCTGGATAAAACTGCATTTTGTGAAAGCCAGTGGACATGACTATATGTACGCTGGATTCTTTGGAAATTTCGGCGAGGGCACGGGCATCCCGGTTACAGCCGACGGGCTGGGCATCAACTACGGCGCGTCCGCCGCCGCTGTAAAAGCGCCGGGCCTCCTGAACTGACTTTTGCAGATCGTCGATACAAAGATCAGAGCTGCACAGATATGACTGACCTTTGGTTATGAAAAGATGTTCGTGGCACTGCGTCAGGCCCAAAGCGTCCGGATTAATCTTGCCAAGCACGGTATGTATCATTTTCATTAGTTTGTCATTTCCAGCTGGGGTTGTCAACGACTGCGGGCCTTCCGTCATTTTCAACGATCATTTTGTGATAGCCCTTGGTTTCTATGGTTCCGTAGTCATGCCCGGCGTCGGCGGCAAAAGCGAAGAACACAACGAGCGGCTCTTTTCCCGTATTGACCGTGCGGTGAGCATAACGTCTGGGTACATATACGACCTGATTTTTGCTCAAAGGCATCTCTATGGTATCTCCTTCGGGGTTTTCCATGACCATATAGCCCTCGCCGCTCAGGGTGTAATAAACCTCCGAGGTGGCGAGCTGCGTATGAAAATGCCCCTTAGTCATATAATACTCTCCGCCGACCTTACCCGGATAAAGAATCGTCGTACCAAAAGCCAGATCGCCCGCACGTTCGGGAAATCCCAGCTCATAGAATTCATAAATCAGCGGGTCTTCTTTTTCCAGAAGCTTTTCGGCAGCTTTTTTATCGCAGTACCTATTCTTCATCTG
>JAYFQM010000001.1:0-6472 GCA_034927185.1 Oscillospiraceae bacterium
GGCGTCTATTGGGTCTGTTATGCTCTTGCTTATCCTGAAAGCTTTTTTTGCCGAGGCAGTTGCTATTATTACCGTGAACACTACCGCCGCGATGATCTCTGCGGCGAGCCAGTATCTGAGACTATTCTGAAGAGACGCGATTTCTCCCGCTTCATAGTATAGGTAGGTGTATAGATACTCCTCGATCAGCTCGCTGATGACATAAATGTTGTTTTCGAGCTGCTCTATCCGGTTGTCATAGCCTTTTGTATTTTCAATTTTTTCGATGCTGGCGTTCAGATTGTCGCAAAGATGCAAAACGCTGCTGATCGCTTTGCGGCTTTCACTGTTTTTTGTATTTGCCAAAAGTGTTTCGGCCAGCTCTCGCGCTGTCTGCACCTCTTCCCACGGAAGCTGGTCGCTGCTTCCGCTGACAAAATAGTACATTTTAAGATCCACATCGTTCTTAAAATTCTGATTGAATCCGGAGGCGTTGATAATATTGCTGCTTACGGATGAATACTGCAGATAATAAATTATCAGCAGGCACAGGATAAACACCGACAGCGCAAGCATGGGCAGGAAGATGTTCTTGATAAGGGTATACATTCTTCCTCTGATCGATTTTTTATCATAATGAGGCAATTTCATTCCTTGTCGATCTCCCCTGTTCGATAGCTTCTTGGCGTGCAGCCCTGGGTCTTTTTGAATACGAACGAGAAGTATCTGGGGTCCTTGTATCCCACTTCATATGCAATCTCTCCAGAGCGCTTTCCGCTCCTTCGGAGGAGCTGCCTTGCGCGAAGCATACGCTTTTGCGTCAGGTATTCCACAAACGAAATTCCCATTTTTTGGCTGAACAGTGCACTGAGGTAATTGGCACTGATGTTTATCGCCTGCGCAACGCTGTTGAGCGATATGTTCTCGTCAGCGTAGTTTTTGTCTATGTATTTTATCGCACTGTCGATAATGTCGCTGTTTTGACGCTGCGCCTCCAGATCTCGCATCTCCACCGCGGTTCTGAATACGCTCATAAGATAGTCCTTGAGGTTCTCAACCGGCATGTTGATCTCCGCCTGAGGAATCCGCCGAACGTACTCTTCCTTGGCACAACCCATCTCCTGAAGGACCAGTTCCGCGTTTATCCTTGCGCTGATAATAAGGTAGTGCCTGAAAAGGACGGAGCGCTCGACCCCGCCGAGATTGCTGATATACTCCTCCACAAACGCTCCGGTCTCCTCGGATGTACCTGTCTGTATGAAATTCCGGATGACCATTGGGTCTACCTTTACAATATCCAGCGCGTCCAAATTCTTCGCCGTTCCCTGTTCGCGCTCGGCCTTGAGTATTTCCGCCGTAAATACATGTTTGGACGGCATAAGATGCCGATAAGCCAAAACGTGATTGGTATCTGCATAGCATCGCGGCAAACCGCTGAGACGGTAGGTTGGGGAGCCAACCGCTACATACCAGTTAAGCGGCGTCTCCGACTCGCGGCAGCGATTCTGGATTATATCTATACTGCGCTGTGTAAGCTCCTCCAGATTATCCGCGTCGCCCTTTACAAGAAGCGCATAAGATAAAAGGTTGCAGCGAAAAAGTATGTAGTCCGGGTAACGCAGAAAATAATTCAGCAGTTCGTCCAGTATAACGGCGGCAGGCTCTGAATAGGAGGTCTCGTTTATGGCCTGCACCGTGAAAATTACGAAATTGTAGCCGTCCGCATTTAAATCGAGATTCAGTTTGTCCGCCTGTTCGTATATCTGCTGAACCGTCAGTGAGCCTTCCACCAATGTCTCAAAGAAAGCGCGACGGGAAAAGCTCTCGTACTTTTTGCTTTCCTGTTCGTATCTGATCAGAAAATCCTTTTGCTCCTGTTCTTCCTCGATTTTTTGTCTTGTCAGCTCAAGAGCCTTTATCATCGCCGCTTTTGTTATCGGCTTAAGAAGATACTGGTCAACGTTCAGCTCGATAGCCTGCCTTGCATACTCAAAATCGCTGTAGCCGCTGATAATTATTATTTTCGTGTCTGGCAGCTCACGGCTGACAATATTGCTCAGTGAAAGGCCGTCCATAAACGGCATCTTGATATCCGTAATCAAAACGTTAGGCTTCAGCTTGCGTATCATGGGCAGCGCCATCTCGCCGTCAGGTGCGTCTCCCACAAATTCAAAGCCGTACTTCTCCCATGGAATAATGTCGCGAAGTCCCTCGCGGACTATGCTCTCATCCTCGGTTATAAAAACCTTTATAAGCTCCATGGTCAACCTTCTTTCAAAGCATCTGCAAATGGATTATAGCATGGCGTAATCGGCGTTTTCAATAAATGACTTTTTCAACAAATGAAAATCGTAAAATATCTGAGTAAATTCTCCAAAAATAACACATTTCACCGCCGGTATGCAAAAAGCTTCTTAAAACACAGCCGCGGGAAAAACAGGCTCTTTGTCACTTTTAAAATATGAAAAAATTCGGTGTAAAAACTGGAAAGGGCGATGGATAAACGAATGCTCAAAGAAAACAACAAATCCGAACCCTTCCCCAATAGGGAAGATTGGGTTCGGATAATATTGGCTTGTGTAAGCTCATATTGTACTATAATGCTAAACTATACAACCTGCATGAAAGCAAATTGAAACTCGGTTCCTTCGTTCAATTTGCTTTTCACCGTAACCCGAATGCCATGTCTGTCGGCAATTTGTTTTGCAATGGCAAGTCCAAGACCAGATCCTGATTTGTTGTCTTCTGTTCTGGTTCTATAGAATCTGTCAAATATATAGGGAATATCCTCGCTTGATATCCCTTTACCCCTGTCACTTATCGTTACAGCACCGTTTACCAGCGTAATAGTAATCGGACTCCCAGACGGCGAGAATTTGACGGCATTATCGAGTACGATCAAGAGCATTTGTCTGAGGCGTCCATAGTCACCCACAACAGTCTGGAGCTTAGTATCATAGTTCTGGATGATTTCTATGTGTTTTTCTTTCGCAATATGTTCCGCACTGCGGGCTGCGTCACTCAATATATCACACAAATTTAACTGCTGCATTTCAATAGCAAAATCCGCGTTTTGCAGTTTTGACAAATCCAGAAGATCATTTACCAGCCTTTGCAGAATAATAACCTCGCTCAACATTTCTTGATGATACTGTTTCACCTGTTCCGGCTCTGTCACAACTTCATCATTCAACGCTTCAAGTGAACCGCGAATCACGGTTACAGGTGTTTTTAGCTCATGCGATATATTGGCCACGAAGTCCCCGCGCAGCTTGTCCAGATTATCACTCTCGCGCTTTGCTATCCGAAGCTTCTCACTCAAAGAATCGATTGCTCCTGCAAGCTGACCGATTTCATCATTTTGGCTAACGCCTGTTTTTGCGGAGTAATCACCGTCTGCAAGCAAAAGAGCGGAGTTTTTCATTTTATTAAGCGGCTTTGCAAATACCAGCGCCAATATAACAGAGAGAACTGAGGATAGCAAAAGAGCGGACAATAAACTGATTGCCAAAATTCCAATTCCTCGCATTGTGGCGTCATCTATACCCTCCACAGGAGAGTGCAGCAGTACTGCTCCAACAATCCTACCGTCAACGTTTATCGGTGTTCCAACGGTTAAGGTGGGGCTGTTTATTACGCTGCTGAAGCCCTTACTGAAGGTTGTCTTTCCTTCGAACACTTCTTTGACAACCTTATCGGCGTCTTCTGGCAAATCAGCATAATTGTAATTTGCACCTGACATCTGACCGCTTGTAATTAGATTCAGGTTTTCATCGACTATCCATATATCTGCCATCGCGATATCGTCAACAAATCTAAGGTAGGCGCCGTAGCCATTCATCCCGCCCATCATACCTCTGCCGTAGGTCTCTGAATTACCCATGTAGTCGGACAATGCAGTTGCAATTGAAACCGCACGGGCTTCCATGTCGCTCATGTGGTTTTTAAATGTCTGCGTACGAAATAATGTTATAAAAACAGCACCTATATTTATCGCAAACAGGAGTAGTACGGCTGAAAAATAAAGAGTCAGCTTCAATGCAATCTTATTTTTCATCAGCTTTTACCTCGAATTTATAGCCAACACCCCAAATCGTCTTAATGTCCCAGCCCTCATGAGCATACTCGTCCAGCTTTGCCCTAAGTCTTTTTATATGTGAATCGACAGTGCGAGTATCGCCGAAATAATCATAGCCCCAAAGGCTGTTGAGCAGATTATCACGTGAAAACACCTTGTTCATGTTGGTAGCCAGAGTCCAAAGAATTTCGGTTTCTTTCTTTGTGAGAAGCACTTTGTTTCCGTCGATGTTTACAATGTACTCATCAAGATTTATTATCAGATTCTCGAATGAGAAAACCTGCTTTTTTTGTCCGTCTTCTTTCATGATTCTTCTCAAAACGGCACGTACCCTTGCCATGACCTCCCCTGGAGAAAAGGGTTTTACGATATAGTCGTCCGCGCCGATATCGAGACCCATAATTTTTTCAAAGTCCTCGCCCCTTGCGGTGATCATAATGACAGGGGTATCCGAAGTTTTCCGTATTTCCCTGCAAACCTCAAAGCCATCGATTCTTGGCATCATAACATCCAGCAAAACGACGTCAGGCTTGTATTTACGGAACAACTCCAGTGCTTCTTGACCATCAAATGCGACATACGGAGTATGTCCTTCTTTTTTTACATATTCCTCCAATATTGAAGTAATCTGTTTGTTATCATCTGCAATAAGAATAATCGGCACCTTATCACCCCTGTTAGATTTCTTTATAATAATTATAGCACACGTAAGGAATTATTCGTGACAGAAATGTGTTTTTTCTTCTATAAAAAGCACACTTTTACAAAATAAAAAACACACTTTTTACATAAATCCCTGGCATGATAAAGCCATAGAACAGAAGCGAAAAAACAACAACAAACAAAAAAGGAGATCACAACTATGAAATTCAAAAAACTAACACTGGCTCTGGCCGTAGTTCTTGCGGTCGGCGCATTTTCGGCAACCGCGATGGCGGCAACTGGCTATCAAACCTCTGCGGAAATTGTAGCCGGACTTACAGGCAGGACAACAGACAGCGTAACAGATGAAAAAACGGAATCCGGAAAAACTTACGGTACAATTGCAAACGAGGCCGGAGTTCTCGATCAATTCAAGTCCCAGATGATTGAGCAGAAAAAAGAGCTTCTAGAAGAAAAAGTTGCTGCGGGAACGGTAACTCAGGAGAGAGCAGATACAATCATCGCAGCGATGGAGAATAACCAGGCTAACTGCGATGGTACCGGAAGCGGTATGGGAACGCGTTCAGGAGCACGCACCGGAACCGGCACAGGAATGGGTTTAGGCGGCGGCAGGAGCGGAAACGGACTGGGCTGCAGAGCAGGCGGATGCTACTAAAATATGATAATATGATGGACAACCGGCACAAGGAAAATCCTTGTGCCGGTTGTAATATTATCGTGGATGGCTTGGAGTGTAAGATTGCAAACGTAATAAGCAGTCTTTTTTGCCCCAACACCTATGATTTCTTTTTTGGTTTTGAAAACCAACTACAACTGAATGGTACACTCTGCCGAGTATGTCGTTCAGTTTTTCTTAATTTCAGTACATAAATATACGCAGGCCATTATTGCTTTGATTAAACTAAACGATTTAAATTTTTGAATAGAAAATGAGACCATTATTAGAATTTAATGTGGCTTTATATATAGGGATTGATTTGTGCTTTGCAATATCTTTAATTTTTTCTGTGTTTTTATCGTTTATTTTACAACCCAAATAGACTGCTGTTGCCTTTGGCAGCTGTATGTTACCTGGTTTTTCCATGCTGAAAAAGGATAATACTATTCTCCATTCTTTCTCATATGCCCAATCCATACTTTTTCTTAATACTGCATATAAGCCATAGTATTCGATCCCAGAGCAAGCGTCATCCCTTTGAGTATCCGATCGTTCTTGATACAGTACTGGATATAAGTTTTGTTTTGCAGTATCATCATTCGCTGCGTTTCGCAAATCATATTCTACGCAAAAACCCGTGTGATTGTTGGCATAGTGGCTCCACATTAAAACAGAAGTGTTTGTTTCGCATAGACATCCAACTCGAAACAAACTTTGCAGTCTATAAGTGTGAATTAAGTTGAGTAAATTTTTATTTTTCTTTATACTCTCGGTTACTTCTTTATAGGTTTGGTAAGCAAGCTCAACTTCACTGTCTCTAAGTCCACGGCCAATACAAAACTGGGTAAAATCAGATTTGTGATTTACCCAATCCTCCTGATTATCAATGGATTCATCAATATTATTTTTTAATAGTGCATCAAAAGGGTCGTTAAAATCCTTAGGTGCGGCCAACCACATCTGGTCGTTTTCAAAGTTGGCAAGAGAATACCCTCCAGAGTCGAACCCCCGGTATTTGTAAAGCGCCGATGGAATGTTCTCATTTCTTATTTTTTCGGCAAATGAGACATTTGGACGTTTCAAATCAGGTATTA
>JAYFQM010000044.1:0-49377 GCA_034927185.1 Oscillospiraceae bacterium
GATAACCGTAAGCTCCGCATCCTATAAGCGCCACATCAAAATCAATTCTCATAGCCTCGTCATACATATAGTCCAGAGCTTCAAACCAATTAGCAAAACGGTCATCCTTTTGCCCTGCTATCGTCTGTACCGCTTTAATTGTATATAGCTGAAACTCAGGCAGCATTTCAGGATTAGCAAATAAATGTGCACGTTTTTGATACTGACTACGGATAGTTTCTTCAAAAGGGTGTATTACCAGCACTTTTTTCCCTTTAAGAGCGCCGGTCCACGGATGCTCAAATCTCCAAAAATCAAAAACTCTGACATGAGAGATAACTGCACCATCATACAAGTGTTTTTTGAAATGGTATTCCTCTAAAATCCAGTAAACAGCACCGACCAAATCACATTCTTCAGTAGCGCTATTCATAATGCTGTTGAATCCGTTAAAAGTGCTTTGATTTAACGGAAAAAGACCGTTTGCATGATTACCTTTCTCATAGGCATTAAAATCAATAGACTTAATGTACCCTTGATTTTGAAGAATAGTGTTCGTCATGCAGCCCATTTCTGTCCCTCCGATTCTTGCGGCCATAAATGGGCTTCTTTCATTTATCTTTTTTGCCAGATATACGTTTGCTTTTTCGATTGATAAAAGCTCTCTTCCGGCATATTCTGTACGTGTCATTACCGTGGTCGTCGGATGAAATTTTTTAAAAGCTGTGATTTTGCCCGACTTGAATATATAATGCCAAAAAAGCTCGGGATCCTTAAACAGCATTTTTATAAGATTCACATTGCTGAAATACATAATTAACGTCTCCATCGGCGGTTGCTGATTGCATGAGGCTTTGACTGTTCTAGCTCAGTGTGTTCATTGGATAAATCCGCAGGCGCAGATATCATTGTGCAATAAATGTTTTCGGATAACAATGGAATGACCACAAAAACGACCGTGAGTATTTGGGACGAAAAAATCGGATCAAAAACGCCTACAAAAACAAATGTGGCTATGGATAGCTTAATGGCATCCTTACTGAATGAAGGAGCGCTTCTTACAATCTCTTTCAAAGCCGAGTATAAAAATATGATGATTGGTGTTGCGCGGATTATGCCATAATTGCTTATCAGGTCAAATACACCGCTGTGACCGCGGATATATAAGGCGCTTGCTTTGAAGTTATAAACACCGAGCAGCGGATGTTCAAGAAATGCTCTGATTGAGGTAGCGACCAGCCCGATGCGTGAGGTTGGCGAAAAGTTGCTAAGAGAATCCGCGGTTAAGTATTTGGCGATTTCTAACAGCTTATTTGCCGTCAATTCACTTGAAATAGAATTAGCAATGCTGAGTATAAGGTCAGCTAAGGGGTTTTTGAGCAAATACATTACAATAGCCAGGATCACGGCTATCGAAAACTTGTGTTTGGGACTGATAGGCAATAACGCATAAACTAAGCATGAGATTGCCGTAATGATAGCGATGTAGTACATGGCGCGAAGTATCAGAATAAATTGAACTATGCTCAAGCAAATAAGCAAAACAGGAGCTTTTCGCCAGGTTGATTTCTTAAGTATGACTCCGGCCAAATAGCTGAATAGAAATGTCGTTGCATAGATAAAGATATATCCGCCCACCCCGGCAATTCCCTCCTGATTGCCGGATGAAAACGTCCGCGCGTACATTGGATCGGCTGCAAGCAGCCGAAAATACATAAAAACTGTATAACAATAATCGGCCAAAAGGAGGATTAGAAGCACTTTAACAAAGGCTTGATGACCTTTGCGGTAGGCCAGCATAATAGAATACGCCATAAACAACAAAATAAAGGTTCTTGTCTGAGCTGATATGCTGCTGGTGAGAACGATATCAAATATTGCTATTATAAAAATAGATGCGATCAGGTATTTCCCTCTGGAGAGCAGCATCCCTAAGTATTGTCCGTCTTCCCGTGTTTTCAGCAGCAGCCAAATAAAAAACAGAAGCATCTGGATGCCGGCGGAATATTGTCTGACATATGTCACTGTGCAGAACGCGCAGCGCCATAGTATCAGAGCAGCGAACAGATATGAGTAGCAGAAAG
Source organism: Oscillospiraceae bacterium (assembly GCA_034927185.1). Taxonomy (GTDB): domain Bacteria; phylum Bacillota; class Clostridia; order Oscillospirales; family Oscillospiraceae; genus UBA2658. Next base: position 2,064 of record JAYFQM010000044.1, read on the forward strand.
ACGAATGAAGCTTTGGGGGAAGCAAATAGTTTTGCGGCATATCCTATCCTCACTCCTTAAATCGGGCCTTTCCGCAGCTTCTGATGGCGTCAGTTTCGTTCAATAAGCTTTTGATTTCTTCTCTGAGGGTGGCTGTGTTGTGATACCTGACGGTGTTTGTATAATTGTTTTCCAGTACTTGTCGCAATTTATCGGTACCCTGATTTTCGTAGACATAAATGATACGTTCCATAAGCGCTTTCGCATCTTTTGGTTTGAAGGTGAAACCCATAACGCCATCTGTGACAAATTCAGCGGTATGCGGAAAGTCGGAAATTATCACAGGTATCCTTGCCGCGCCGGCCTCGTAGACAGGTCGGGCCTGATGTGGTGCAAAGGACGGAAATACTATAACGTTACATGCGGCGAAGTAATCCTGTATTGCAGCTGTGCCCGGCCTGAAAATAATGGACTGTTTGTTGTGGCATTTTGCATAGTAACGGCCGACTTTTGCGTCATAATCCAATCCCAGAAGCAGCTTGACTATTGCCCTTAGAGACATATAATCTTTAAGTGTTTTCTTTTTCAATTGCTCGGAACACTGAAGGAATACCAGCTTTATATCGGAATTATCAATATAATTCATGGCATCGACTATCGTATGAGCACCCTTAAGCTTAACTACGCCGCCGATATACAATACTAAATAAGCATTGCTGGGAAGTCCGAGCTCTTCTCTCACGGTGATCCTGTCAAGTCTCTGGTATTTGTCTAGGTCTACCTTGTCGAAGATTACGCAGGTGCGAGCATGGGAGGCGGCGGTTTCAATTTGCTCATGCCGAGATATAAAGGCAATATCCGAAAACCAACGGTCAAGACAGTATTTTATCAGTCTTGTTCGCAATCCGAAAAGTCCGTTAGGATATACCTCGCGATGAAGACAAATTGCTCGAATACCGCGCCTGTGCGCAAGCTGACCGATCCAAAAAAGCGTCATGCTGTTCACGATAACCACATCAGGTTTTTCTTCGTCCAGTACGCGCGATATTTTGGACCGGTCACGCAGAATCCGTAAATAATTTAGCAGTTTTATCGGCGAAAGAGCAAACCCATCCGCTCCGCTGAAATGTGAAAAGACGACGGGTGAGTCGAGAGCTCTTATTACTCTGATCCCCATGCTTTCTATGATGTCCGCAATATCCGGATGGTTCGCGTTATTATAGACCACAAGCTCATATTCCGTCCTATCAATGTTTTCAAGGAATTGCAGAAAGCTGATACCTGCGCCGCCGATGGTAGACGACATATTAAATAATAACAGCTTTTCCATTGTCAGCTCCATTCAGCAACAAAACTGTGTTCTATGCACCATCATATGCGGCTCTTCTGATTTGATCCATAATGACAGGCCACATATGCTCTGGATAGAGTGAAATTATTTCTTCCGGACAAAGCCTTTTACTTCGGTTTTCTAAGCAAAAGCCTCTGATCATATCTGAGGCTTCTTTTGCCGAATGTATGCTTTGGTTGATAATCAGAGAGAGCGGATAACGCTCCAGCGCCTCGCTTTTATATCCGTCCGGTGCGAATAAGATGATTGGACGGCCTGTCGCGATATACTGAAATGTTTTGCTCGGCGTTGCGCCTGCAAGGCTATTGCCGAGGTCTATCAGAAAATCAGCTTTACACATTTCTTTCTGTATCTCATCCGATGATATATAAGAATGACGAATGAATTTTCCGTTTGATTTATCGATAGCGCCGTCAACAGTTTCCTGGCAAGCGGAATTGATATACAGGTCAAGCTGAAAGTTCAGGTCGTCAATGCACAGAAGGGTATCCAGCATATACTTGGGATTACGTATTTTTTGATAAAACCCGCCGCAATACATGAATATGAATTTGTCTGGAGCTTTCTCTGCTTCAATATCTACCGGCGGGAGGGAAATGAGATTTGGTAACACCCGAGTTTTTTCCTGCGGGTAGCATTGAAGGCTCTTTGAGTCGTTTTGAATGCCTATTGTAATAAAATTAAAATCGGCTGCGGCGAATATTTGCCGTTCCAGACGGACTGAATAATCCTCCCAAAAGAGTCTGATCAATAAATTCCTGTTTCGCACCAACCCTGTGGTGTATGTATCGAGAGAGAAGGTAATCAATCGCACAGTTTTGTGATTGCTTTTCCATTTCGTGCCGGCGATGAATGAGGAAAAAGGCGCGCTGATGGCACAAACGCAATCAATGGGGTCGTGTCGGTTTACTTCCTCCATACACGAATACGCTTTTTTTATGTGCCAGCGCAGCCCGCTTGGATAAAAGAAGAGACTTCGAAAGCCGCGCACGGGTTTATAGAGCAGCTGCACCGCTTTGTAAAACAGATGGGCCGGTACCGGCTCGGCACGTTGTGCGGCAGAGTCGATCGTATGCTGAAGACTGTTGCCGGGAGATGTAACGGAATATACGTTGATCCCATCGATAAGATCTCCGCTGAGCTTATGATTGCCGGTCTGGATACAAATGACGGTAATGTAATTGTCATCTTTGAGCATATTGCAATACTGCTTCGTAAACAGACCGTTTGGCGTCGGCTCCGGATAATATTGACTTGTTAAAAAGACTATATGCATAAAATAAACTTCCGATATTTTTTATGAACTCAGGCAATATGATACAGCCTTACGCAATTCATTTGTTGCCCAAGAGACGTTTAATTTCATCGCATTATCGTGAGCCAGTTTTCCCATGTCTTTCAGTCTGGAGCTGTTAATTATGCAGTCGGTCATTGCTGCCGCAAGGCAGTCGACGTCCTGACTCGGAATGATATGTCCACTTTCCCCATTGATAATAATATCAGGGTTCACCCCGACATTAACTGTTGTAATTATAGGCAGGCCACATACGGCAGCATGAACACAAGCCAACGAATAATGCTCAAAAATGCTGGGCAGCACATAAACATCAGACGCCAGATAGTATCTGCCTATCTCATGAAGCTTGATGAAATCCGAGAATAATACATCTTGGACACGATTAGCAGAAATATATTCGAGTACTTTTTCCCTGTCATCGCCGCTGCCAATGAGCAAAAGCTTGATATTCTCACGACAGCCTCTAACCTTGTGAAACGCTTTAACAAGAGTTAATACATCCCGGACCGGCAAATATCGTCCCGCATACATAAAAAGCACATCATCGGGAGCAGCCGACAGTGATTTTCTTAATTCCGGAACGGACGAGGATTGCTCGAGCGCTTCCTTATATAAAGCGTCGACGTCGAGACAGTATGATCCGAGAAAAATGCTGCTTTCCCTTGCACCACGCTCACAAAAATACTTTTTTGATGCCAGTCCGGGTACGAAGAAAGCGGCAGCTATTTTTATAATAGTGCGTGTAAGGATATGTCTGCGATGCTTTTTGAATATACTCATTTTTCCATCAGCGATTTCATCGCTTGAATATAATATAGGAATTTTCTTCCACGAAGCGATTATCAGCGCCGCTATGGAGGGCATGCGCGAATGCCCTGGTATAAGGATCAGATCATACTTCTTTTGCGATAAGATATTCCATATTTCCCTGATGCATCTGAAACACTGACGGTACTCCGCATATTTCAATACAGTAAAATTTTTTTCAGGCAGGTCGATATCCTGATAAGAATGACCTATATCATACGCATGGTAGTATACAAAATCGACATGGTACTTATCACGCTCAAGGTGTGCAAAATTATACATAACGGGGTCCCGGTACGGAGTCGGGTAAATTGAAAAAAAAATCAGATTCTTCAAATGTGCCCCCTCTCGCAATCGGCCATCCTGCAAATCAAATCAAACGCCGAACTCCATCCGGCATCTCGATGTTTCTCGTAATACCATCTGTCATCTGCCGGCATTTCATATTTCAATTTGTTCTTTATCTGCAATTCCATCAGCTCGGCAAGGCTCTCGGCGGAATCGGCTTTAAAATATGATACATTCGGATATCCCTCAAGGATTTCATGTGAAAAAGGCATGTCGGATGCGATAATCGGAGATCGTACAAGCGCCGCTTCCAGCATGGGAAGCCCGAAAGTCTCCAGCTTTGACGGAAAGATGAGAGTTGATTTTGAATATTGTTTCATGACATAGTCGTGCGGCAAACTGCCGACGCAGAGAATCTGCGGAATATCATTAAGAAAATAGCCCTGAATGTTGTTTTGCATATCAATTGTCAGAATAACTTGAAACTCTGTAATTCCACGTTCTACCAGTATTAGGACGGCCTCAAAAATAGCTTTGTGGTTTTTATATGAGATGTTGGCGGCGGGATAGAAAAACGAGCGGAGATTCTCTTCGCTGTCCTCGTAATAAGAATTAATGTTAAGCTTGCATTCCGGCTGAGAAACCAAAACTTTCGATGCATCCACTCCGGTTTTTTTGCACACTGCATCCCTCATCCACTTTGTCTGTACAACAACTTGATCCGCCTTCCTGATACTGTGGAAGATCAGATGCGAGATAAGATGTTTATAGACAAATTCAACCCGATTATTGCGTATGCTTAATTCTATATCGCTGAATGGTATTGACTGGTGAAGATACAGCATTTGCTTTTTCCTGCCTGCGGATACAGCTATGTTTTGTAAAGATACAACAACGTCGATGCTTTTCCCGCGGCAGAGCTTCGGGGCTATGACTTTATCAAATACCAATCTGTGCAGCCAGCTTTTTTTGATCCAAAAGTAATTTTTCACATGTATATTATCTGCATCAGAAAAAATCGGCGTGCTTAAAATCAATTCCCAATCAATATCTTTTTCTTTTGCAGCCGCGTCATAGAAGCCGTTTAGTATTTCTAAAGCTCCCCCGGTTTCCGCGGCAACGTCAAAAACAATCGCGCTTTTTCTCTCAAGTATTTTTATAACTTCGTTCGTCACCGCTTGTATTGGTGATGATGCGTTTATTACATGCTGCCATCTGCCGTTTTCTATTTCAGCCATATATCTTTGGATTCTTGAAAGACGCTCATCAAATGGCTCTGAATGCTGGTCGTTTTTTTCAAGCGACCGCCGCATGGATTCCTCAATAGGTATTGTGAATATGATGGATTTATCCGGCTTTTTAATAAGTTTAAGCATTATTTTCCAGCACAGCCACTTTTCAAATTCTATATTTTTATACTTCAGAGAAAAATCAATATAAGTATCCCATATATATCGGTCGCACAGTATTACGGCTCCGCTCATTTCAATCCAGCGAAATACTATGCCGTAATATCTTATTAAGTCCAATATTGATGCCCATAAGAGCAACCTAGCTTTTATATGGTTTTCGTTGATTTTCGTTCTGTATTCCGCTTTCTCGGCTGCGGAGAAACGTTTGTCCTTACGGATTAACGTTTTTATTCCTTCAACCCAAGAGGTGTAGCCTCCTCTGCTCCAGATAACACGAACTCTGATTCCCTTGCTTTCATAGTATTTTTTTGTTATCTCTATTTGTGTTGACTTGCCGGAGCAGTCAATTCCGCTAAATGAAATCATGTACAACTCCTCGAATCGCTTCATATAAGGTTTTTGAGGTGCAGTATGTGGCCGAGCGTCTTACTGCCATATCTTCTCTCAATCCAGTTGGAGTCGGGAAATAATATGCTTATAAGCCCATGTAGACCGCCCCTGTCATCGCTAAAAGCATCAATTCTCAATTCATCCAGTCTGTTCGGATGGTTTCTGAGATTGTTGCCCTGCGAATCGTAAACGATTGAAAGGAGCTTTTTTCTCAGCTTCGAGCTGCCCAGATTCATAATTCTATCGGGTGTTTTTACGCCCAACAGACGGTTTGACAGGAATGCCGCCGTGGATATACGAACGCACATTTTATCGCGCACGGCCCATTTTTCTATCAGATTCCAGTCTATTTCGTCGCCGTAGGCGTTTGCGATATCGTAATATAAACGTATATCCGGGGCTTTACAAAAGCCGTGTACGGCTATGTGCATCATGCATATGTACATCAGCGCCTCAGGAGTGGGTATCAAAATGCTCGTGTTTTTATACGTTCTGCTATTGCTCCAATCGACAAAAGGACCTTTGGCCGTTAGGCAGGGTAGGGCGGTACGACAGGTTACATCCCAGTTAATACTGAGATAAAAGTTTTTTGGCAGTACGGTTTCGTTTCTAAAGCTGGTGGAAACCAGAATGCTTCCGGAACAGTGTTCATCAAGCGTATACCCCATTTCTTTAAATACATAATAAATTTTGTCTTTTTCGGCCATATCGGCGTAATTATCCACATCGCCAGAACCAAACATCGCCAGATCCTGACCAGAAGCCAAAAGCGCACCAAAATTTTCGACGACTCCTATTCGTGTAACTCCGCCCGTGCGAAGTTCAGAATAGGCGGAATTCAGGCTTTCAACTACCCGCTCGTTGCGTATCCGGTATTCATCTGAAACAGCTTTCCAGTATTCATCGTCAATTCCGAGCTTACACATGAGCATAGCCGTAGCGGGAATTATCTTTTTCTTCTCTGCCTTGTCAAAGATTTTTGCGCGTCCCTCATCGCCATACAGTTTTTTTATCTCGGTTTTCTCATAATCGGTCAAATCAATGTGCTTGAAAGCAGCTTTATACATAATCCAATATCTGTTTTCAAGTTCCATCTGTAATCCTCATTTCCATTTGTTTATGGAGCTTTCCGGCAAGCTGCTCAAAACTCTGCTTACCGAACTGTAACGGAAGCTGCAGTATATCCGTCAGGTAAAACGTGACGTTTTCCAGTATTATTATCCATGCTACAGCGCTGAGCTGTTTCTCGGAATAGTCCTTTTTTTCGTCATTGATTAGAAATCGCTTGTCGTTTCTGACCCTCACGTGAATGTCTGGCGCTAATGTGCCGGAGTGCAGCTGCCAGAGCAGGGTAGCGGGATCATACCAAATTGAACGGCGGCAATTTGTTTCCCAGTCATAAATGATTGTATCTCCGCGTTCGGTTATCCATATATTACCGCTCTGAAGATCTCCATGGCTCAAAACAGTTGGAACGTCAAAATCACCATGTTCCGCACCACATGCAGCGCATTTAATAAATTCCGCTAACACGCCTCCACCGCTTGCTCCGCTTTTAATAAAATCCACAAGCATGCTCTCGACATTATCGCACAGATTCCGGATATACTCCCCGCAACCGATATATTGAATCGTGTCTTTTGCAATGATGCCCATGTAAGCTAATGCATCGGCTGTTCCCTTTTTGTATGCGGCCTTATTTCTGATTCTGGCTAACGGGTTTCCGTGCATAATTCTTTCTCGATACCAACGGTATCCGTATTCAACAACCTTGGGTATAAAGAAATAATTATTTGATAAACGAAAGCTCAATTGATTTTCCATAAAGTCCGCTTTATAGCCTTCTTTTACGATGCAGTCCACGTAGTCGTTTTCAAAATCATAATAACGAATTGAACGGTTGCAGGGCAGAATGAAGATGGGAGCGTTAACCGTTTTTTCAGGCCCTATGTAAAAGCATTTATCAGCCGCAAGTCCATGCAGGGCCGTAACCGCAAAAATACAGAGCTTGCCGATAAAGTATTTAAGTATATTGCCGCGTATGTTGTACTCACTGCAAAGAAATTCTTTCATCCCTTTTGTAATTTTTTTACTTGAGACAAATGATAGCAGGCGATACAGGTAAAGCTTCTTGCAGTCGGCTTTTTTATAAAAGCCGACATTTACCGCAACGCCATGTACCTGCAGAAAATATCTGCGCGTCGTTTCAAAAAGCACATCATAAAACGGCTCGCGTTCAAGCATAGCTGAAATGTTCATGTGTTCTCCTCGGTCGAAAAGCCGGCTCTTGCAAGAATCATCCGGCAGCAGCCGTCAGCACTGTAAAAATCCTCAAGGTATCGTCTCCCGGCGGCTCCGATTTCCGTGAGCTTCTCGGAGGTGGCTGCGACTTCTTCACAAAGCATTTTGAACTCCGCAGGATCGCTGCTCTCACACCACCAGCCGAAGCCTCCGCCGGTGATCACCCTGCCGACGTCCGTGTTCGGGTCCGTGCAGGCGAGAATCGGCATGGACTGTTCCATATAGGACAGCATTCTTGACGGGAAGTTAGGTATCGTGAAGCGATGGTCGAGAAACAGCAAGCCGACGTCGCAGGCTTTAAGAAGCGCATCGTATTCCGTCTTCGGCAGGCCGTTGATGAGTAGAACGTTTGCAGGTGCCTCTGCTCCGACATATTCTTCCAGCAGCGGATATTCGCTTCCGGTTCCGCATAAAACGAAGAAGCAGTTTTTTATGCTTGCCGTATAGCGCAGACATTCGATTATGAAGGGAATATCCTGCGGCTTACCCATGTTCCCGCCATAGATGAAAACGATAGCATTTCGTGGGATTCCGTACTTTTTGCGCTGCTCCCTTTTGCCGCTTTCGGTTTTTATAATCTCTTTCGGAATAATGCTATTTGGAAAAACGCAGACTTTTTCTGATGCGACTTCAGGATTGTGTTTCAGCAGATAATCTGCATTTGCAGGGGACATACAGCCTATATGGTCGGACAGGGCATAGAGCTTCTTTTCTTTTCGCAGAAAATAGCGATGGAGCAGCCCGCCTTCGTGCATCATGCCAAGATCCACGGCGTTCTGAGGGAAAATGTCCTTCAGCAGTAAGCAGGTATGGGTATGCCGTCGGGACTTCTGCCTTTTTACAACACATTCAAGAGTTATTGGTGGGGTAGAATACAAGATCAGATCAAACCTGATACCGAAAAAGTGTTTGTTGATTGCCGCGTTGAATTGATGCGCGAGGCTAATTGTAGACAGACCTTTTTCAATTGGAGATACGTTACTCATATTCCCGACTTTTACCTTTAAGATGGCATGGTCAGAGAATTCAAAGAGCTTCGTTTCCTGAGCCAGACGCTTTTCATATGGCGACACGACATACGGGCGATGTCCGTTCTTGATGAACGTCAGCATCAGATCCGAGTAAATATTATGAATATAAATGCTGTCGAACTGACTCATAGTCAAAAAAAGAATGTTCATTTTCAGCTCCTGTACAAAGGGAAGAATTGAGATTCCACATCGAACTCCGGCTCCTGCGAGCGTATAGCAATCAGCTGACTGTAGATTTCACTATAATAAACCTTTCGACCGGTATAAAATGGTACGACATCGCTGGGAGCAAACGTTTTTTTATATCGATAGATTCCATCGCCCGGATGATAGCCTCCGCCTAAAACAAATACGGTTCTACCGGTTTCTTTACACCACCTGATAATCTCATATTTGAGCAGATCGTTAGGTCGCATCGGAAAATAATCCTCAAGTGTTCCGCCCAGAAAGGAATAGGCATAATTTTGCGAGCACAGCACCAGTTCAGTAGATACAATCTGTTCATTATGCCAGACATGAAAATAGACATACTTTCCCTTCAAAGTCCGGTTGAGAGCTTTAAAATAGGACGGATCAAAGAAATAATAGCTTTTTGCTTTGTTGCGGTTCATGGTATTGTAATAGATATCCAGAAAATCAGGAAGGTGCTCTCCCGTCGTGTCTGACGTTACAGCCAAGCCATTTCTTTGAGCTTTTTTAACGTTTTTTCTGACCTTATGTTCAAATCCCACCCAAATTTCATCTATGGTCGGGGCAAGATTTAAAACTACATTATCGGAGATCTGAGTAATTTCGCCCGGGTAATGCAGACTCAGGTCGGTATTGTCATACAGATGAAACCTTACGAATTCAGCTACGATTCGGTTATTACGGCAATAATCTGCCCATGCCGCATAATATTCGGAAATCAGCGCCTCGGTGGACTTTCCCGCAGTTATAACCGGCCCGCCGTATCCGTAAGGTGTGGTCACATCATAATACTGCACGCCGTCAACAAGCCATGGTACAGGCCGTTTTATATACATGTTGCGTATCGTACCATCCCCGCCTGTATGCTCAAAAACCTCGCATGTACCGCCTTCGATCCGTTCGTAGAGCTTTCCATATGAGGGATAAAAGAATATATCAAGCATGAGCTAGACCTGCTTTCTTAATTGAACCCGCTCCAAAACATAACCTTCGCGCTCATAGAGTCTGATAGCACCTTGATTATGTGCCTCGGTATGGATATAAAGCGCAGGCAGGCCCGCTGACCTTGCTTCGGCTTCTGCCGCTTTAAGCAATTGTGTCCCAAGCCCATGGCCTCTGTAGGCGTCGTCAATTTGCACAACGCTTATGTACATGCGTTCTTCTTCTCTGAAAACTGCGCTGTATGCCCAGATGAATCCGACAAGTGTGCCAATACCATCAATGCATCCGAATACAAGCGCTGTACCATTGCCGACGTATTCGATTAATTTATCGATTTTGCTTTCGGCATCGCCATATGAGAATGATGCTGTAAATGAACAGGATTTGACATTATCGAAATACAGGGCAACAAGAGCCTGCTTGTGATGAACGCATTGCGCCTTAGACAATTTAACGATGCTTATTTCTTCAAACATGGGATTTCCCCCCTATATGCCGGGAAATAATTTGTATTGCTGTCACTGTGCATTTTAGTTAATGCGTTATATACGCCTGCGTTGCGCACCTTTGTACCGATATAAAATGGAAATCCGTCGCTGTGGGAAAACGACATCTTGAAGTCCATCAATGATTTTTCAGCAACGCCGGCGCCTCCGAGATGAAGATATTTGAAGCCGTTTTCTTTTCCCCACAACGCAACTTCGTAAAGCAGCAGACTGTTTCCCTGATACTCCATCATTGAATAGTCATTTGCGGAAAGATGATAGTGCAGATTACCACCATGGTGGATAAAGATACTTGAGGAAATTACCCGTCCATTGATTTCTGCGTTGGCTATAAATACTTTATCCTTAATCGCTGAGAAATGTTCCTGTATGAATGAATCGGAAAACTGATAGTAAGTGCCTATTTCGTTCTTTTTTATCGTGTTTTGGTAGAGAGACCGAAAGTCCGTTGTATTTTTTCCTGAAAAATCGAAGTGAATTGATACGCCCTCCTTCTGCGCTTTTCGTATTTCATTACGACGCTTGGACTTAACTTCATCCATCAAAATATCCGGCACGCTAAGGTCAATTGCAATTGTCTTGTTGTTGTCACGAATGCTGTAAAGCTGATAAAAATCTTCATAATTTTTCAGCCATGGAGAAAAGCGTACATATTCAGCGATAATGTCCTGCTGCTCACAATAGGCTGAAAACTCGGTCTTGAAAGTTGAGAGCAATTCGCTTTTGCCTGAGTACTCTACGATACAAGGACCGTTGAAGCCATACGGGGTAATGATGTCGTAGTATTGTTTGTCTGCAACCAGCCGTGGTACTTTTCTCCTAACATAGGGGTAGATAACCGTTCCGTGTTCGCATTGCAGGACGTAGTAACCATAATCTTCGCCATCTCTTCGCGCATATAGGGACAGCCATTCCGGTAAGTAGTAGATATCCGGATAGTCCATAATCAAGCGCCTTTTGAGAAGTAACTTTTTATTGCCAATGATATTCGCTCCATATCAGAAATCTCGTATCGCTGATCGCAGGGAATGGCGAGGACCTTAGAATAGATATATTCAACGCTGCCGGAACATTTACCGAGTACCTGCGGCGGCATAGGCCAAATTACCGGAAGATAAATATTCCGTTCCGCCATGTGTTTTTGCAGCTGCGTTCGGTTACCGTCGATATACATCACAAAATATAGCGGTGCGTCCGTCTGATTATTTAATTGCTCCGGAATAATTACCTCCTTAATAATCGAAAGCGAGTTCAATAAGTATTCACAATTGGCTTGCCTTCGCTTTTTGAGCGACTCGTAATCTGTGCTAAGAATTGAATTTCGTGTTGCAGACGACATTGTATATATCTCCGTCTGTTCATTTAAAATAATCTCGGATTCTGCAAATAATGAGAGGTATTTTTCTTTAGTTTCTTTATCCAGGGTTTTTGTATATTCTCGCTTGAGTTCCTGCGCCGAAGAGCGGATTTCAAGATACTTGGTACTCTCGCTTCCAGGCGGATCAATGAGAAATTCACCCTTACATACCGTTAAAAAACCTCCATCCGGAACGCCGCTCCATTTACGAAGACTTCCTATGCAGAAATTTGAACAAGGGCGGCGGTTCTTTAAAAACAGGCCGTGTGTCAAATCCTCAATTACGATGGTTCCGCTATTGGCCAACTGTGCCAGGTATTCTCTTATATTTTGTATTGTATCAAATCCGAAATACGCGTGAACCAACACGACAGACGGCTTTAAGCGCTCTATCATGCTATGAAATTCCTCATAATTCACGAGAAGATTTCGATCCACACTGTAGTATTCAACAAAGTATCCTGCCTCGATGAAGGGAAGAATGACCGCTTCGCAAGTGTAGGCGGGAAGAACTGCCCTCTTCTGAGACGTCTTTATACTCCTGAGTGCAAGACGAATTGCACTTCGCCCAGAATCAAGATAAAACGTAGAAACGGAATCCGATAATACATCTTGAGCTGTATTTAACTTTTCAAAAAAGTCGCTGCCTATTTCATCAAACACTTGCGTTTTTCTATCGATATTTAACGGTTTTGATATATAGTCACCTATTGTAACAGTGTCTCCGGTAACGACATCCTTGCGCCGAACAACTCTATGTAAAGTTTGAATGACAATTTTCACATCCAACGTGAAGCAGCACGTTTTTACATATTCCAAATCATACTCGAACTTTTCTTCCCAGCGGAGTTTGTTGCGGCCGTTCACTTGCGCGAGCCCGGACAAGCCAGGTTTAATATCGTGACGTTTTTTTTCAAGCTCTGTGTAATACCGCAGATATTCAGGCGGCAGCGGCCTCGGGCCGATTACGCTAAGCTCGCCGCGAAGGATATTCCACGCTTCCGGCAGCTCATCAAGGCTATAACTTCGGAGAAGGCGGCCAAGCCCTACGACACGCTGTTCATCGGGTAACAAGCTGCCATACTTGTCACGTTCGTCGGTCATTGTTCGAAATTTATATAAAGTAAATGCTTTACCGTTTTTTCCAATACGCTGCGATTTATAAATTGCAGGGCTGCCAAGCTTTACTCGGATTAGAACCAAAATGACAGCGTATAGCCAGCAAAACACCAGCATTGCGGCCAAGGCACAAATAACGTCACAAATCCGCTTGCCGTATCGACGGTAGAAGTTAACTTTTGCTTGTTTCACATCAGATTCACTCCCAAAGTCCCCTTATTACACTGCACACTCTATCTAATTCCTCATCGGCGAGCTTTGTATCGCTCGGCAGGCATACACCGCCCGTAAAAAGCCTCTCTGAAACTCCGCCGTTGTCAATGTAATCGCAATTAATATATAATGGCTGCAGATGCATTGGCTTCCATACGGGACGAGACTCAATTCCCTCTGCCAACAACGCATCCATGACATTAGTTGAAGAAATCTTGCCATTAAGCTGAATGCAGGATAACCAGCAGTTTTGGCCGCTGATTCTGGGCATCATTTCTAACCCGTCAAGACCGCTCAACTTTTGACTGTAATAGTCAAAGATGTGTCGCTTCTTTGCAAGGCGATCATTGAGAACAAGCATTTGTCCGCGGCCGATTCCTGCGAGAATATTGCTCATACGATAGTTATATCCGAGTTCACTATGCTGGTAATAGCGTGCGGGATCACGGCTTTGAGCCGCCCAAAAGCGCACCTTTGCAATACGTTCATCTGCATCCGGCAGATTGCAGAGAAGCATTCCGCCGCCGGACGTCGTGATTATTTTATTTCCGTTAAAGCTAAGTATCCCGAAGTCCCCGAAGGTACCGCACTTTTCATTTCCATATGTAGAACCAAGGGCTTCCGCGGCGTCTTCGAGTAATACGGCTCCTCGCTTTTTGCAAATAGCGGTGATTTCATCCAGCTTGGCAGGCGTGCCATATAGGTGAACCAGAATTACTGCTTTTGCTTTCGGGTATTTAACAAATGCCCGTTCAAGGGCTTCTGGCGACATATTCCATGTATCGCTCTCGCTGTCAATGAAGACCGGGGTGGCATTTTCATATATAACAGGGTTTACAGAGGCTGAAAAGGTAAGGGACTGGCAAAGCACAATATCGCCGTTGCCAATCCCTTCGGAGCGAATAGCAAGGTGCATGGCAGAGGTTCCGGAAACCAGGGCTGCCGCGGCTTTCGCGCCTATATATGTACATATTTCATCTTCAAATCCCGTAACATTGGCTCCAAGTGGTGCAATCCAGTTGGCATCAAAAGCTTCCTTGATGAATTTTTGTTCGTACCCTTCGTCACTCATATGAGGCGTGACAAGTGGTATGTTATGTTTGCCAGTATTCATACAGCCTCCTAATTTGAATACGAAGAATTAATGCAAAGGGCATGCTGTTCGCAATACGCTTTATGACATGCCACTTATATAATGATATGTAACTAATTCGGTTTATGTTCACCCTGCCGGTCAAATGCTCTCTCAAAGGCGACGGGTGTACGTCCTGAATTTGCCGGGAACGAGGGGCCGATACCCTATCTGCTGCTGACCAATCACTATGGTCGAAAGTCTTGCCGTGACAGTTGGCGTAAGCTCCTTGCGCTGGGATAAAATGAATCCATCCGGTGCATTGAAACAGCTTTCCTGCCGGACGCATGGAAAGGCATGTGTAAAGGTATGTTGCTTTTTTATATAAAAAATCACCCGCTTGGGTGATATGCAAGGTCCGTTAAGCTTCATATAATCCATATAACACTACTTTTATGTCGGGAGGCATTGAAATGGACAATCACCAGCTTATAAGACTAAACCGCCTGATCGCAGGTGCTTATGAATGCTTTTCCTTTCAGGAATTCTTAAAGCTTGCCATCTTGCAGCTCCATGAGCTGGTAGCTTATGATAGCGGCATGTTCTTTTGCGCCATCAGCAGGGACTGCAGCTTTTTCAAGCCCTATGCGGCGGGGCATTTGGAGGAATATTATCAGAAGCAGCCGTTCCCGGACCGGGAGGTCTATTTGAAGGAAAAGGAGGCGGATGGCGCGGGACAAGAGTCGCTGGTTTATAAAGCGCTGGATTATAGCCGGGGCGAGGTCACGGTTGAAGCCGAACCAAGGAGCGCCTTTCTCACCTCGCAGGAGGATTTCCGTGTTGTTTGCGTCCGGATCGTCTATAAGGGACAGTTCCTTGGTGAAATTTATCTGCACCGAAGCCGGGAAAAGCCGGATTTTGATTCAGCGGATATGTTCGTCCTGCGGCTGCTGCAGCCTCATATTTCCACGGTGTTCCACATTATCCACACTGTTTCGGCGGTAGACTGCCTTGAGACGGACGGCGGGCATTTGTCAAAGGAAGGGCTGTGTCTCCTGGATGAAGATCTGAGCTTGGTAGGAAGCAATGTGACCGGACTAGAAATGCTGAAAACACAGACGGTTTTCGGCTCGAGCGTCCTGTACCACGTAAAACAGCTGTGTGAGGACATGATTACCAATGCAAAAAGTGTACCGACGCTGCGCTCAGAAACATGGAAAACCAACAATGGTAACCTGCTTGCTGACATAGTCTATCGTGGGAACTCGGGCCGAAAGAAAGGACATTTTTTCGTAGCCATGGAGTTTGAGGATGGGGAACAGGTCATAGCAGATTACAAATTCAAGTTTACCAAACGTGAGGCGGATATAATTGACGGCGTTATCCAGGGCAAGAACAACACCCAGCTTGCGGCCGCTCTGAATGTATCTGAAAACACGATTAAAACCCATATCAGAAGTATCTACCGTAAGGTTGGGGCAAATAACCGCACCGAGCTGACCTATATACTCATGTCAAACCAACATTAACAAAAGAAAAGATGGTCGGATAGTAAGACTTATACAAGAAATATGTCTATATATTATTTGATGCGATTTTAAAAAATCACCCAGACGGGTGATTTTTTATTTTCTGCCCGGTTGCTATCCTTATTATAAAAGTGTATTAAGTTCTGTCGTATCAGACTCATGTCATATGGGAGGTATGTGAAATGAGGAGCAAAACCGCATCAATCTTATTGTCAATTGCGATGATTATATCTTTGTTCAGCGGACTATCAACTACAGCCTACGCAACAGCGGAGCATTGGACGGACGGCGTGATGTCAGACACTTTGGCGACGTACAGCGGCGGGACAGGTACGTCGGATGATCCATTTATGCTGGCGACAGCGCAGGATCTTGCGCAGCTGTCAGTCAATGTGCGTGACCTTGACCAATACTCTTTCGGAAAGTACTTCCGTATTAAAAACAGCATTAGCCTAGCGGAAAAGCTGTGGACACCCATCGGAAGATCGCCCAGCACCGGCAGCGGGGAAAAGTATGGCTTCATGGGGAGCTTTGACGGCGACGGACATGTGATCACCGGCATGACGCTTGATTCCTCCAGCGCCTCTGACGAACGCTACTGGGGCTTTTTCGGCACCATTTACGGTGGAAGCGGTACTGCGGAGGTTTTCAATCTCGGGCTTGAGCATGCCTCGATAGATGTCAGCGAAAAGCCAAACGCCCGAGCAGGAATCCTCGCTGGTTTCGGCGATGACAATAGCCGGATTACGGGCTGTAGCGTATCTGGAACAGTAGCGGTAGATGGGGGCGCCAGAGTTGGCGGCTTCGCGGGAGAATGCTACAGCCAAACAGGACATGATATGGTTATCGATAACTGCTGTTTCACGGGTACGGTGAGCGGTGGCGCTTCCGGGCTGACCGCCCATTTTTCGTCCGCAAGCAGTGCGACGATCCGCAACTGCTGGTGCGCGGTATCCTCAACGGGAGTAGGCTTTGTGTCGGGTACGGTGCCCCGCACCGTCATCGATCATTGCTATTATGACACCACATTGAATACCTCAGGGAGCAGCGGCGGCGCGACGGGTAAAACAACGGAGGAGATGCAGTCGGCGGATATGGTAGCCCTGCTTAATGGCAGCCAAAATCCCGCGCCATGGCAGTATGTCGCCGCACATTATCCCGTTTTGTCATGGGTTGACATCACCGCACCCAGTCTGACCGGCGGCGCGGTTTGGCGCAGCGACGCCACGACAGCCACGGTATGTCTTCTGTCCGATGAGGCAGGGACCTGTTACTATCAGGTGACCGGCAGCGCGACGCCGCCTGCCAGTGTGGTGACCGGAGGTACGAGCGGCGGTATGGTGGCGGCGGGAACGACGGCATCCATCGCCCTGAGCGGCCTTACTTCCGGCGCCATGTATGCGCACATGGCCGTCTGTGACACATCCGGCAATGTCAGCGAACCGCTGACGATTTCGCTGCCGTGCGATTATTACTATTACAATGGGTTTGAAACAGATTCGCTGGACTCCGTGCCAGCCGGTTGGACCAAAATGTATTCTAACCCTGGCATCGCCCAGGTGAGCAGTACAACCGCCGCCGCCGGCGCCCATTCCTTCCTGCTGGACGGGTATACCATAAATGCCTCAGCGTATTACTTGCCGATTGATTCAGCCCCGGATAGTCTTGTATTTGAAGCATATATATGTCCCGCCTCATTTGGGGATGAAGCTGGCGGAATATCACTGTGGAATATGAAAAGTGGTACGGATTATTGGATGGCAAGCGTCTCATTTAAAAACGGCTACATCTATACGCAGAACGGTACCGGAGCAAATGCGCGTCATGATTTGTGCACATACTCGGTCGATACTTGGTATCACGTTGAAATCCTCCATGATTTTATCAGCCATACCTATAGAGTTTATATAAATGGTGAACTCAAAAGCACGGAACTCAACATTTATGGCGGTTCAGGTCCGACACGTGCAATATTGTCATCGGGCAACGATGCCGATGGCTGCACCTGCTATTTTGACAATGTCAAGCTTTATGAGCCGCCCGTTTCCCGTTATGCCGTCACCTTCAGCCAGAACGACGGCGGCACATCCGAAAGCACCTATTACATCGCTGCAAATACCTCAGATTTCTATACCGCCGCTACGGGTGGCAATGTGCATACGCTCACCTTACCCACCCGGCTGGGATACACGTTCGGAGGCTGGTACAAGGAAACGGGCTGTACGACTCAAATCATCAACAGCTCTCTTGCGCTGTGTGCGGGCACTGTATATACCGACAACAACCCTTCCGCGAATTGGACAAAAGAAGAGGCCGTGACGCTATACGCCAAATGGCTTGAAACGACGCCGATGGGACTTGATTTGGACTATGAAAACGAACAGATTACCGGGCTTGCTGCAAATGCCGATTACAGCATCTCAGGGGTGAATGTGGCCGCGGATACAAATGGTAAAACCGCCATCCAGTCCGGCTGGTTTGATACGTCGCTGAGCATCGTGAAAAAGGGAGCGGCGGCAAACAGCAGCTTTGACAGCGCGGCGGCGACGCTCATTGTGCCTGCCCGCCCCTCCGCACCTACCGGGCTTACGGCCGTGGATGAAAGCTATTCCGGCGCAGGAGACGGTAAAATCACCGGCGTGGACGAAACGATGGTATACAAGGTCTCCACCGCTTCCGACTGGACGGCGGTTGTTTCCGGTGCGACGGAAATCGCCGGACTTGACGACGGAACGTACTATGTGCGGTATCAGGCGGTAGCGTCCGGCTCGCCTGCGTTTGCAAGTGCCTATGTTACCATTACGATTGGCACGACAGGCGCGGCGCCGGAGATACAGCCGGCGGCAAGCATCAATTATCCGGGCGAAAAGCTAAGCAGCCTAACGGCAGGCTCCGAATATGACATTGGAGGCATGGCGTATACGGCAGACGTTTCCGGAGAAATTGCTATACCTAATGATTGGTTTGGCACGACAATCAGCATTGTGAAAAAGAGCAACGGAACGACGACCACAAACAGCACTGCCCAGAACCTGACCCTCTCCGCTCGGCCCACAACGCCGTCCATTAGCGGCTTCACCGTGACGCAGCCGACAGCAAGCGTCTTAACGGGTACGGTCGCCGGCATCACCACTGCAATGGCGTATTCCACCGATGGCGGTACAAGTTGGATAGAAGGCTCTGGTGATGACGTAACAGGCCTTGCCGCCGGCAACATAATAATACGCGTCAAAGCGACGGATACCGCACCTAAGAGTGGCAGCCTGACCATCACGATAACGGCTTACCAAGCGCCTTCAGGTGGAGTAACGCCTGTCGGGGGCGGCGGAACCCAAGATATAACCAAAAGTGTTAAAATAATCAGCGAGGACGGAGTAACGACAGCGACAGGCACGGTGACAACCATTGATAACGGTCTGAGTGTAAGCATCCCATCCGGAGAGATTGACAGGCTTGCCGGAAGCAGGCAGCATATCACGGTGAAAACCGACACGGTCACCGTCGGCTTCGACGCGGACGCCATGGCACACATCGGCAGCGCCGCCGGTTCAAACGCGGTTGTACTTGAAATCGTTCGTGTGGCTGTAGACTCGCTGTCGGAAGCGGATCGGCAGCTTGTGGGCGACCATCCTGTGTATAACTTTGGCCTGACAGCGGGAAGCACCGCGATCTCCGGCTTCGGTACCGGCAGCGCCAGCGTCGGCATTCCATATACTCCGGCTGCCGGCGAGGATGTGAATGCTATTGTGGTCTATTACTTAAGCGATTCAAGCACACTGGAGACGATGCGTGGACGGTATAACGCCGCCACCGGCATGGTGGAATTCACGACGAAGCACTTTTCCAAATACGCTGTGGGCTATAATAAGGTGGCTTTTAGCGATGTGGACGTCGGCGACTGGTTTGAAAATGCTGTTACCTTCATCGCGGCCAGAGGCGTCACAAAGGGTACCGGCGACGGCATTTTCAGCCCTTACGAAACTCTAACTCGCGGCCAGTTTATCGTAATGCTGATGCGGGCTTACGGCATCGAAGCCGATACAAATTCCATGGATAACTTCTCCGATGCCGGAAATACCTACTACACGAACTATCTGGCCGCGGCAAAGAGACTGGGCATTTCAAACGGCATAGGAGACAACAAATTTGCCCCCGACGGCCGGATTACCCGGCAGGAAATGTTTACATTGCTCTACCGGGCGATGAACGTACTCGGAGAAATTCCCGAGGCAATCGGAAGCAAGACGACAGGGGACTTTGAAGATGCCGGACAAATTTCCGATTATGCCGAAACCGCCATGTACGCCCTGGTGGGGGCCGGAATTATTTCCGGAAACGGCGGGAAACTCAACCCGATTGGCACCACTTCCCGTGCCGAAATGGCGCAAGTTTTGTATAACCTGATGAGGAAATCATAAATCAAATCGGATTCAAATGGCACTCGGCAGGCATACTGCTTTTGGAGATTCTTATTTCATAAGCAAACGCCGGTCTGTTGTAAAAACAGACCGGCGTTTGCTTATCGTATATCGTCGCCCTTAAACTCAGTTGCTGGGGGCCGGTACTTTCGTGAAGCGCACCGGGACATAGCTCTCCACAGGGATTGTAACCCAACTGTCGTTGTCACGGGGACTACCGGTGGTATAGCCGACAATGTACTGTGCATAGTATTCGCCGTTGCTGCTGTTAGGGAAACGCCAATAGCTCGTGATGCTCTCGCCTGGCTTTAAGGAAAAGTCGGGATTATTTATATCTTTGTAGATTCGTTGACCGTCGGTTTGAGTTTTGGGTGCCTCGTCTTTTAATGTGAAGGCGACGCCTATACCCGTGATGGTCATGTCACTGTTATTGAGATAGGTTGCTGTTGCGTAGTAGCTTTTCGTCCCCGAAATGCTGTTCGTTGTGTAATAATAGGTGCCGCCTGTGATCACCAGCCCTTTGGCGAAGTCCTCCGGAGCGTTGCGCACGGCCAGAACCATATTCTCCGCACCTGTGGCGTCGAAGCGCGTTAGTACAGCGCGGCGCTCGCTTGTTTGTGGGCTGGTCCACCAGAAAGCGTTGAGTCCCAGCTTTTTTAAAACGCTTGACTCCAGATCACCAATAGTGGTTTCGGTACCGTCCGGTATGTCTTGGGCTGGTAAGAGATTTTCCGCCGTCAGTTCCAGAGCTTTGCCGGCGTAGGAGGCCAGAACCAGGTCGGTGTAGCCCGTTACGGCCTTCGCGCCGTTAGACAGAAAAGTATCGGCCATGCTCTGGTTCTTCATGCTGTTGCAGCTGATGAACTGAACGTATGCGTTGTCCAGCGGGTCGCTCTCCAGATGATTTGAGAAGAACGAAGGGGTGATGTAGTACGTGCGCGTGAACCCAAACATTCCGCCATTATCTACAGGAATGCGGTCAATGGCGCGCACCTGATTTCCTATAAGATATTTGTCCTCCGCGTAAGCCGTGCTCTCATCCACTTTGGTGCAAAGACAGAACTGGTCGCCCAGCACAGTGCCGTGGGATACGATAATAATCATGCTGTAATCCCCGCTGCCAAGTGCGGCAAACTGTGTCAGAGAGGCATCGTTCTGCACCGTAACATCATAGCCCTTATCGCGGAGCGCCTGAACACCCTTTAGCAAGGGCTGGTTGTAGATTAGGCTGCCCTGACTGAAGGTGGAGATGAACAGCACCTTGTTGTTCTCCAGATAAAGTGTGTCGTCTGCGGCGGCGAGGGATACCTTGGCAGACGGCTCTGCCGCGCCGTAGCCCAGTGTCGGCTCACCGTCTTCGGACTCCGTTTCCTGGTCAATGACGATGCCGCTGGGAGTGCCGTCCGCCGTGGTGTAGAGAACATAGCTGTCATGGGCCTCTAAATCCATGACCAGGCCCTGATCTTCCAAAGTCCCTACAAAGTCGAGAATCGCTTTGATGTCGTCACCAGAGAGAGTCCCGTCTGCTCCCAAGGCGTTGACCTTGGCCTCCACAGCGGCGCTGACAGCCTCATAACTGCCATCGTTTGAACTGCTGCTGGTTCCGCCGGCAGAGACACCGACCATACGCACGATGGTCACTACCGCCTGCTGACGGCTGTAGCTGTCAAAGGGAGAAAAGCAATTGGCGCCGGTGCCGCCCATCACGGCTTTACCTGTATAGCCGTCCTTGAGTGTGGAAACGTTTCTAATAGAGTTCTCGCCCCAGAGACCGGAGATGTCATTGAAGCTGCTGACGTTGCCTGTCGCTTTTGCGCCGATCGTCTCGGCAAGACGGGAGAGCATGGCAGCGGCCTCCTGACGGGTAATAGTTTTCTCCGGCAGGAACTTGCCGGTATCATAGCCGGTGATGATGCCGAGGCCGGCGCAGACGCCCACCTTGGTATCGGAGCTGTCCGGGAAGCTGCCGAGGGTGACAGAGGCCTTTAGCTGGCTTTCCGTTGTGCCCGTCAGGCGCAGGAGTGCGGAATAGACGAGCGCGGCGAAGTCCTCGCGGGTAATCGACTCATAAAAATAATCGTTGACCTCCGTGGGCATCAGATCCATGGCATCTGCAATGCCAACCTCCTTGACTGCCCAGCTGTCCAGCGCCGCGCCCCTATAACCGACGTAGGTATGGCCGGAGGCCACGGCGGTCTTGTGAGCGGCGGCGAGCTTTTCGTTATTGCTCTTTACGGCGACGGCAATTGCAGCTCTGCTGGCGGAAATTTGCGCGTCCGTAAGGCCACTGCTCCCGCTCACATCTTCAAGGGCAAAGACGGTCTCCGTGGGGACGATGCCGGCATTGCCGTCAGTGAGGTAGAGCTGGCCGTCCTGCTGGGGGATACCGGAGAAGTTGTAGGTGTCATAGACCACGATACCGGTGTGCTTACTGGTAACGTTTAGGGTGACGACGGTTTCTCCGTCGTCCATCTCCCAAGTGTAATAGGTGCCTGTAACTGTCTCGAAGCCCTCGCCAAAGTTCATGACGAAGGAGAAGGTCAGGTCGGACTTGAAGGTTACGGAGCTGCTGTAATCGGAATTGGTGTAGGTGCCCAGCGGAATGTCGCTGGCCGCCGCGGCCGGTACTCCGAGTGAGGTAAAGACAGTAATGAGCATTGCCAAGCAGAGCATGAGGCTGAATAAGCGCTTTTTCATAGAAATGGTTATTCCTTTCCGCAAAGACTAACTTTCACGTTAAAGTTGTATTTGGATAATCATAGCAAAAATTACCGGATACGTCAAACGGTACAACCAAGCAGAGAGGAACGAATCGGACATACAGGGCCTGTCAGTGTGCATCGAGGCTCAGATCGTCAAATAAAGAAAACCCCGATCGCTGTTGTCTGGTTACAATGTGGTAAACATCTGTATCCTATTTATACAGAAAGTCGAAAAAGGTAAACGGTGCACTACAAATTTCGGAAATATGTTAGCTTGAACTCTTTCCAGCCTACCAAAATGCAATATAATATTAAAAGAATCAGATAATACCGCCACCTTCAGTTTGTGAAAGGCGGCGGTATTATTGCGCAAGATTGTTTTTAATTATTATGCTCTGCAGTCATTGCGTCAGCTTTTGTCCTGTGAATTGTCCCTCTTGGATGCTGAGGCGGGGCATAAATCGAATACAGTTTCAAGGGGATATTTCCGGTGTTAATCAGGTTGTGCCAAGTTCCGGCAGGTATAATGAACGCAAAACCGTCGGAAACTCTTCTTTGAAAATCTAGGTTGTCTCGGCTTTGTCCCATCTTGACAAGCCCCTGACCTTGTTCAATCCTTATGAATTGGTCAATATTTGGGTGGATCTCTAACCCAATGTCCTCTCCGACCTTGATGCTCATCAAAGTAAGCTGTAAATGGTCTCCAGTCCACAGCGCGGTGCGAAAGGTATTGTTTTGCTTGGTGGCCTGGTCGATATCTATGACAAACGGTTCTGGCCCGTAATCAGAAAAAACCATATAGTTATTCATATTGTCGGGACAAGGGCACTTTCTATACAAATTGCTCAGCTCCTTTCCTTGCTCATATCTTATATTATGTTCCGAGATTTTTACGTGTGTTTTGACTTTAATAGATGGTATCATGCTGCCCCTTGCCCGTGGAGTTCAGACACGTAAATATTATAAATTGCCACATATATATCTACGCTGGAGAAGGTAAAGTTATGGCTGAGTATATGAAAGAGCAACTTGAATTCATCTGTGGAGGAACACGACAATGAGAAATAACTATTGAGTAAGCAGACAGAACGACTCTTATTATATTATCACGCCATTAAAATAAGCCCCAAAAGCTTTGAAGTACATGCTTTTGGGGCTTATTTTCGTTCTTCTTTGTTTGATGATCTATTTTAAACTATTTGTCTTGATCCTGTTCCTGAACCGGAGTCTGCTCCGCCGGCAGTATATTTGGTGCGTCTTTAGGTGTACCCATAAATTCAGGCAGGTTCATACCAGCCATGTTGAACAGTTCGCTCATCGGAGGTACGGATTTCATGAGGCCGGAGACAAAGCCTGCTGTCGCGGTCTTACCGTCGCTTTCTCCGCCATCCCAGACGGTGATCTTGTCGATCTTGATATTCTTGACAGCATCAACCTGGATGCGCATAAGCTCTTCCATCTTGTCTGCCAAGAGCAGTCTGATTGCATCGGCAGGGTTGCCGCCGGCGGCCTTGACTATCTCGTTCAAGCCTTCCGCCTGCTTCATAAGTCTTGACTTCTGACCCTCGGCTTCCGCTTCCATCTTGGCTCTGATAGCGTCCGCTTCACCTTTTGCCTTGCGGCGAATCATTTCCGCCTCGGCTTCGGCTTCGAGCTCCTTCTTGCGCTTTTCGATTTCAGTCTTAACAATTATATCGGCTTCCTGAGTGGCCTTTTCACGGGCGAAACGCGCGGCTTCTGCCTGCTGCTCTGCGGCATAAGCTTCTTCCAGAGCCTTCGCAGCCTGGATTTTTTCTGCAGCGGTCGCCAGACGGAGCGCTTCCGCTTCCTTCTCACGTCTTTCGGCGTTTGATTTTGCAACTTCGATTTGCGCTGCATTTTCACCCTTGATAGCAATGGAGTTAGCCTGCGAAACCTCAACACGCTGGTCACGTTCCGCGTTTGCCTGACCGATAGAACCGTCGCGCTCTTTTTCGGCAACGGACTTCTTTGCGTCGTTTATCGCCTTTGCGGCGGCTTCCTTTCCGAGAGCCGTTATGTATCCGCTCTCGTCCGAGATGTCGGTCACGTTGACGTTTATAAGCCGCAGACCTATTTTTTTCAGCTCGCCCTCGACGTTACGTGACACTGCTTCAAGGAACTTGTCACGGTCGGTGTTGATTTCCTCAATGTCCATAGTAGCTACAACAAGACGGAGCTGCCCGAAAATAATGTCCTTTGCAAGCTCCTGAATCTCGTTGAGCCTAAGTCCCAGAAGGCGTTCGGCAGCATTCTGCATGACGCCAATTTCGGTTGAAATACCAACCGTAAAACGGCTGGGTACATTTATGCGGATGTTCTGGCGGGAAAGAGCGTTCTCCAAATCGACGGAGATACTCAGCGGCGTCAGATCAAGAAATTCATATGACTGAAACACCGGCCATACGAACGCCGCGCCACCGTGTATGCACTTGGCGCTTCGAGCGGAGCCGTCGTTGTCGTTGCCGACCTTACCATAGATTACCATTACCTTGTCGGAGGGGCATCTTTTGTAGCGGCGGACGATAAACAGTACAAGCGATAACGCCAGAACCGCGATAACACAGATCAGAATGATTTTTTCCATTAAATTCTACACTTCTCTTTCATATTATGTATTTTTTACAGGCTGCTTTCGCCTTACGATAAGGGTGTTGCGGCCTGTTACTCCTGTGACTACAACTTCGCAGTCTGTTTCGATAAGCTGTTCTTCATCGGAAACGGCGTCGCATTCACAGTAGCGCTCCTGAATAAGAACATTGACCTTTCCCGTTCCGGTTCGATCCGGAGGAATTGGTATATAGACACGTCCCGTCAAGCCCAGCGCGCTGCTGTAATTCACCGTTCCGTCTGACTGGAGCTTTAATGCCCAGTATATTATGAAGCCTGTTATGACCATTGCGCACACGCCGAGAATGAAGCTGACAAGCAGCGACATTGACGATGACGCTCCCGAACGTGACAGCGCAAGGAAGCTCCAACCGAAGATCGTAAAAAAGGTCACAAAGCCACGAATCGTAAACACATGCGCTCCTGAATCCCCAAAATCGCCGTGCTCGCCTGCATCCTGAATGCCGTCGCCGTCAACGTCGACGTCGAGCCCGTCGCCGGGGCCCCCGTCAAGGCCGAATAACTGCATAACAATCTGTATCAGAAGAATCAGCGTTGCCGGAAAGGCAATGCCGGCCGCTATTTTCTCAAGCAGAGTAAGCGACTCCCACCAAATTGTCATTATTTAACCTCCCTCGTTGATATCAATATCCAATATCATATTTTCCGCCTTCTGACGAAGACTTGATGCCTGGTATGCTATTACCATTATTTCAAGAACACGGGCGACTCTGACCCTGGCTCCGGGAAACGGTTCATGGTAGTCTGACAGGACTGCCGTTATGTCTGCCTTCTCGCCGAGCTCCACTGCCGCGCAGAGGCGAACAAGGTAAATAAAAAGCCGCGTATCATCAATACTATCGTCGCTCTCGTCGCTCAAATCGCCGTTAATATAGCTGAGCAGCGAACACACGCGGTCTATCTGTAAGCTTCCTTTAAGCATATTTATAATGAATATCCTTGAAAGCTGGCGGCGGGAATATCTCTTGTTGTGTGGGGGAGATACAAAACCCCTCCTCACCCAGTTTTGCACATCATATGGGGCTAGCCCCGAGAGTCTTGCTACCTGCGAAAGCACAAGCCCGCCCGACAGAAACATGGCTTCGAGCATTTTGTCCGCAGTGTCCCACTCTGCTATACCTAATTCAATTGTCGTTCCAGGCATCGCTTTTATCACATCAGCACTCCTTTCTTTATCTTTATGTGATGATATTAACATACAATCACGTGATTGTCAAGTATTATCATGCGATTAGGAACGAAAGAAGCAAAAAAGGAAAAACGAGAAGCTTCTATCATGGTTTTAAGAAATAACTAGAATAGTTAATAAGCAATAACAAGAACGTTCAAAAAATACTTTTTACTCGAATTACTGTATTTTAAAACACTATTTGATTGGTAAAGCCGTAATTATCGAATTAATACTCAATAAAACATCGTAATGCCAATTGCAATAGGGGAGAGAAGAATAGGCGGAAGTCAAAGCCTCCGCCCAATGCTTTCCAGATATAATTCTCAGTCGATCTGTGTAAAGTCAAAAATCGCGTGCTCATAATCTAAGTATCAAATCAGAATTTATTGACTTTCAGTTTCCTGTTCATCTGCCGGTTTCCAGGTGTTTTTAATCCAATCCACGCAAATATCTCCCATTTCTTTTCGTTCCCTTGCACACTCTTCAGGATATTGCTTTTCGGACCTGACAAACCATTTTATTTGAGAGCCGCAGTATTCCAGCATCATATGGCTCATGTGTTCGAAACAAATGTGACGGTACGGATATGCGAAGTTGTTTTTGCTTAATCTGTCCTCCAACTTCGTACAGCTTTCTTGGGAAGGCCATATAGTGTCAACAGAAGTGGAGAACATCAAAATCGGAGCTTTACTATTCTCAATTGGAATTATTGATTCCGGAATAACTGTCTTTCCCGTATTCAGTTCAAGAATATTGTATTCTTTGGCTTTCCACACCATTTTCAGCATATCAAATTTCCTGGTTTTATACGGCGTAAAGGGAAGGTCTATCCCTTGATAACTCCAACAGGATGTACCTGAAGGCTTTTTCAAAATCATTCCTTCGCTGTAAAACCAGGACGGCGTTTTTACAATAACACAAGACAGTTGCGGAAATTCAATGGCCGCTGCCAGCCAGTACTCCGCGCCTTTGGATACGCCCTCTACCGCAATGTTCTTATAGCCGTTCCTCTGAAGCCAAACGATGGCGCTATGAATTCTTTCAAGCGGTATTTGGGCAAGATTCCGCTGAGAGTGCTTAGTTTTAAATAACCCGAGAGCCAACGCGGGAATACCGTTATTTTGCAGGAAACGTGCGAGCTTTCCGGCATTTCCAAGCCCGCCTTCGCTGCCGGATATGGTAATCACCACTTTGCTTTTTTCTTTTTGAACCGGGTACAGAACCCCATCCCAGGTTTTCTCATGCACTGCGCATACCTTCATAAGACCACGCTTTCTAAATTCTCATCTATTAATCCGTCTGATATGCAGCCCTTGTTTTCCTGGAACAGTGTAAAGATACACAACGACAGACGAAGTATTGCAGAATCAACGACGGTATTGCCTGTCATTAATTCTAATGTCGAGAGCAGATGTACCATTGAATTATTACTTTATTATACCATCTGATGTGAGCCTTTTCCACTGCCCTTTATACAAATCCCCATATTGGTACAGCAGCGCCATCGGTCCCGCTGCCTGTGCAAGCACAGCATTTGATAGCTCAAATGTCCGCTTGTTTGGGGATAACCCTAAGATCCCGGCCACGAAATGGCGTCTCAGTACCGAACTGTTGACAAAGTGTCATTTTTTCACCAGTTCCCGAGAATAAAAAACAGCGCCGTGGGATCAACCAAGGCGCCGGAGCATCTGTTTTAAGTTCATCGCGGTATCGAGAAGGGCAGTGGCCTTCCGCTCCAGTTCCTCCAGCGCTGCCTCGACAGGTTGCCGAGCAAGTAGCCGATCAACAGAAACTTCACCAGTGCCGCCCAGCTTCCGCGCAATGTAATCCTGCGGTACCAGATCTTAGATGTACATATACATAAGCTCATCTGCGCAAACATGATATGAATAAAATCTAATCCGGATAGAAAATAACCATATTAAGCAAACAATTTGCCCCTCCAGTGTTTTTATAACTGTGGGGTTCATCGGCTTTAAAACGTATTGCTTTTCCTTCATCGACAACAAAACTCTTTTCACCTAGAGTAACTTTTACTTCCCCACTGAACACGGTTAAAAACTCTTGGGTACCTGGTAAATGAGGCTCTGTTGATAAATACCCATTCGTTTGAAATTCAACAGAATATATTTCAAAGCGACGAGTACTGTCAAAAGAAAACGTTGGATAAATTTTTACCCTTCCTTCATCTTCAAGCAATGGTTCAAGACTGCAAATGTCTATCAATTCGATATTAGTTTCCACATGATTAATGAATTGCGAAAAAGATACTTTTAGCCCATTCGCAATTTTCCACATGGTTGATACGGTTGGGTTTACTTCACAACGTTCAATCTGACCAAGCATACTTTTGCTCACGCCCGAAAGTTTTGATACGGTATCAAGGCTCAGCTTTTTGTCTTCTCTTACTCTTTTCAAGTTTTCAGAAATTACACGACTAAGATTATCCAAAAATACACCTCCTAACGGTTGACGGTATACTGCACATATGATACTATTATACTGCACGGACGGTATAATACACATGTTGTATACTATACAGTATATCATGTTGCGATTATAGAGTAAAGGGAGGTGACTTGTTCAATGCCAAATCTTCTGCAATTTTTATCATATGTTTTTGTTTCAAATATTTCCCCAGGGCCAAATGCAATTATATCAATGTCCAACGCCGGAAAGTTCGGCTTGAAAAAAAGTGTTCTGTTTAATGTGGGCGTATCTACGGGAGCATTCATTGTATTACTCATGTGCAGCCTTTTTAGTTGGGTCATATTTGATGTTTTTCCTGCGTTTCAGTTGATTATGGTTTGGCTTGGTGCCGCATATATATTGTGGTTAGCTTGGAATACGCTCAAAAGCAAGCCCATCAAAGAAAACAAGTATGTTAAAGACGGTGGCAATTTGTTTTTGCAAGGTGTTGTTTTGCAATTTGTAAATCCCAATACGATTTTATATGGAGTAACTGCTTTTTCATCTTTTATTCTACCGCAATATGAATCACCTTTCATTTTAATTCTGTTTTGTATTCTACTTTCTTCAGTATCCTTTTTCTGTACAGTATGTTGGACTGTGTTTGGCGCAGTATTTCAAAGATTCATTGTAAAGCACACGAAAATTGTTAATGTCATTTTAGCAACATTATTAGCTCATTGTGCTGTTTCCCTAGTTGTTAAAACACTTTAGATATCCTCGAGCAATGCAATAGCAAAGGTTGCATATTCGACTATAATTCAAATAATTCCTATGGCTTTTTCTATCATGGATCAGGGTATCCGATGTACGTAGATGGGGTATCTTATTATAATTATGCGAATATATCCATCCCTTCTTGCCTATATGCAGATTCAAAGACAACAGGATGCAGCACCTTAAACACATACTTAGCATTTTACCCCGTGGACGAACAGTTACAAAAAAGTGACTAAAATATATGTTTTGAGTCGGATTCGGTTTTTAATAGATTGCTTTTAACAATATTCTGAACAAAACAGGGCAAATTATGGATAAGCAGCTTTGTCTGCCTACTGATAAAAGGAGATGTTCCGTGAACGGATATATTGAGGTATTGCTACGATCCATAACCACTTTTATTGCGCTCCTTTGCCTGGCGTTGTTAATGGGGAGAAAGCAGCTGTCGCAAATTACATTCTTCGACTATATAGTTGGAATCACAATCGGCTCAATAGCAGCCGTTATCGCTGTGGACAGAACTATTAACGTCATTGACGGTACAATTGCCATTGTCTTATGGTCGGTTATGCCGGTTGTTGTTGGATATATTGCGATGAAAAGCATTAAGTTCAGGATTCTTGTCGATGGGGAGCCCAAAGTAATCATTCAGAACGGCGTAATCATTAACAAAAACATGCTGAGAGAAAAATATAATATGGGCGACTTGTTAATGCAACTTCGGGACAAAGGTGTTTTCGATATTTCAGAAGTCGATTTTGCGATACTTGAGCCGAACGGAAAATTGAGTGTATTAAAAAAGCCACAGAACTGTGCCGTGACCCTGAAAGATATGAATATCACCGCCGATTATACGGGTGTTATGACTGAGCTAATTATCGATGGGAGGATCATATCAAAGCATTTGGAGAGTATAGGCAAGGATATAGGATGGCTTAATGGTCAACTAAGCAACAGAAATATCGACAACATTGAAAACGTTGTATTTGCCGGATATCTGTCAAACGGTGAGTTATACATTTCGCTCAGGAACAATTCCTCAGGTATTCATCTTATTTAATACCTCACACAAATGAGCGCATCAATTTATTTTACGATTCGATAACTAAGTATTGCATTTTCTTTGTAGGAATATATATAGGATACTCTTTAAAACTAAGCTGTTGATAATCCAGAAAACGATAAAATAATTATTAACAGAGATGTCACGGTAACGTGTTTAAAATTTTTCTAACATAAAAAACATCTGGGCAGACTAAAGTCTACATACAGGCATAAGCCTGTATGTAGACTAGGAATTTAAATATTTATGTAATTACTCTACTTCTTTCTGAGATATTTGATCATGCAAATAATTACTAGTATAAGCGCAATTATTTCCACGAAGCCTCGAATATACCCCAAGTAAATCATGATAAGTGATAGAATATCCATATTTAAGCTTCACAGTCTATAGACACTTGGAGGTCATGATCTGAAGTGTTTCTGATAACATTCCCCGTTTTTGGTTCAGTATATATTGCTACCAAAGTACCATGGACAACTCCGTAGATTAGCGAATTGTAATTGGATATTATATGAACAGTGTGACTAGTCTGCGTCCAAGATTCAAAATTTACTGCAGTCCCATATTGACGCGAAGTAACGCTATTAATGGACATAAACACACCACTTGAAACATCCTCTGTTACATTTACCCTAATCTCAAGCTCCGCAGAGCCAGGAAATATCCCAGTAGCATTAACTGTTGGATATAGTGTATAATCTCTTGTATTTGGCATAATCCCAAGTATAGACTGTCCTTCAGTATTATTCTCATTGGTAGTTTCCTCGCAGTTATAATCTAAAAATGTACCGGATTCTTTATCAAAATCCGCAGTTTCCATATAGCTGTTTAAACTGGCTATTTTTTCGTCAAGAAATTCTTGTGTGTATACAAAAGAATCATTATGATCAAGGATTTCTAGATTCATATTATATTTTGCGTATTCTGCTTTTAGCGCTTTATAATAATCCTCAAAACTTATTACATTTGAATTCTGTTCTTCAACTGCATATGCTGATGATAAAAGACTAAAACACATAGCTAATGCTAACCCTAGATATATTACTCTGTTCATTCTTTTCATTATTATGTCCTCATATTATAAAGTAGTAGTTTTTGAGTCCCTCTCCAAGGACTGTATGCTACACTGTAAGGGATACTGTGGATTGGTTTTACTTTCCTTTTGTAAAAATTGTGTAATTATCGAAAAAAATTCTAAGCCATTGGACTCGCCTCATTTCGAATATCATTGTTTAATTATGTAATGGATAAAAAGAAGATAAAGATCCCGAATTCTATTAAGCCACACATAAACGAAGCGATAACAAATATGGTTAAAAACCACATGTATATGAAATCAGCACTGAAAGGCATACAAATATAGATCGTTTATCTTTATCTTAAAAATCTATTTTATTTGTTGCATGAAGAACCAATTATAGATTAGCTATTAGTTTTGATTAAGTATATCCGTTATTATAATCATCAATGGGATTGACCTATTTCATAGTATCTCCACACGCAACATACCATAATATTACATAATTGTCAAGAATGAATCATTATTCGCCACTTTATCCGTTATAGTGTTAGTATAATGATAAAAATGGCCTCACACAAAGGTGAGGTCATTAAACTATTTGTTTCTGTTATGCAAGCCAGCTAATATCGCCAGTCTCGTAATTGTAAACTGCTTAATATTTCCATGTTCCATTATAGATAGTTTTTTATTACAAAACTTAATTACACTCGCAGTTGCTTTATGAATCTTTCAAATTTAATTCTAGCCTGATCCAAACTAATAGTAGTGTCAGAGAATGTTAATGTAATAAAGCAGCTATTATTCTCTTGAAAATTCATTTTGATCAGACTGATAATGTCTCTTCTCTTTCTTAACTGATTATAATAATATTTCTTATCTTTTTCCTCTGAACTGGTAGTACTGATAGCCTGTGTTTTATCTTTACTCGGGCTTACATTCATTTTTTCCATCGAGACTACTGAAACATTATAACG
Organism: Oscillospiraceae bacterium; assembly: GCA_034927185.1. Classification (GTDB taxonomy): domain Bacteria; phylum Bacillota; class Clostridia; order Oscillospirales; family Oscillospiraceae; genus UBA2658. Next base: position 35,037 of record JAYFQM010000044.1, read on the forward strand.
GTCAATAACTATTTTACTATACATAGTACCCTGCTTTTTAAGTGTAAATCGTTAGCAGACTAAAGTGAGGCTAACATGTCAAACACTTTTCAAATAGGAATATAGATACGTATTTGCGGCATGTTCTGAGCTTCAAATTGAAGTACAAGAGCCATTAATATGCTCTTTTAAATTTTTCTTAAGCCATCAAAAAGAATAAGAAATTACCACAAAATTTTATTGATAATCACAACAAGAAAGCTACAACTTAAAGCTATAATTCTTAATAACCCGTAGCCAACCTCGCAGCCAAATACCCCGAATAGGCAGGAAAAGACACTAAAAGGCATGACTGGACATAAAATAATGGCTACTATACTTAAAGCAAGAACAGACACGATTAGCAATATAAAATTTGAGTTAAAAACAAATCTATGTGACTAAGAGACAACGAGACACATATCGTAATCAAGCGGTATGTACAATAAGCATAAAAAATACAGTCTATGTAGTTTGAGCTACATAGACTGTATGGTACGAGTGTTCTTACAGCATTTACACGAATATGCTAGTAATATCAATGGTTTCACGGCAATCAGAAAGCAGTATTTACACCAAAAATCCAATAATTTCAGCTTGCGTTGAGGGCGTTCCATGAAAAAGGAATGCCCTTTTGCTATTTTGGAGGTGAAAAATCAATGACCAATGTAATTACCATCGCCAACCAAAAAGGCGGCGTCGGTAAGACAACCATCTGCGCAATCTCGGCATCGGGCTGGTACTGGAAGGGGAAAAAGGTGCTTTTGGTGGACAGCGACCCGCAAGGCTCTTTAACAATCAGTTTAGGCAACCACCAGCCTGACCAACTACCCGTGACGCTGGCAACAGCAATGGTTAAGGTGCTGAATGAGGAAACCATCGACCCCGGAGGGGGCATTTTGCATCACGAGGAAGGTGATGACGTTGCAACCATTATCATGGTTGACAGCAACATCCAGCGTGAAAAAAACCTACCGAGCGAACGGGCCAAGGCATAACGTTGCTTTCTTCGAGGCAACGAAATATAATAAAATATTAGAGATGCGAAGATGGACTATATAACACTAAAAGAAGCAAGCACCTTATGGAACATTTCTCCACGTATGATAAATTACTATTGCTCCGCGGACCGCATTCCGGGAGCAATAAAGATTGCGACAGTCTGGTTAATTCCGAAAGATACGGATAAACCCGTTGATAAGCGATATAAGATCAACAAACCAAAAGGAGAGTGAAAGCTAATGAAACGTATTTTGTTAGTTGAGGATGATTTAAGCTTAATCAATGGTCTGTCCTTTGCGCTTAAAAAGCAGGGGTATGACTTAAATATTGCCCGCACAAGCTTTGAGGCCAGTGCAATATGGGCAGACGGAGAATACGATTTGGTGGTTTTGGATGTTTCCCTACCCGATGGTTCCGGCTTTGATATTTGCAAAAAAATCCGGCAGATCTCAAAAATACCCATTATATTTCTTACTGCGGCTGATGAAGAAACCAACATTATCATGGGACTTGATATTGGCGGTGATGATTATATTACAAAGCCTTTTAAGCTGGCTGTGTTTATGTCAAGAATAAACGCGTTGCTCCGTAGAAGTAATAATTTTATTCAGACAGATTCCGAACTGCGTTCTGACAGTATTAGGATTCAACTTCTAAAAGGAGAAGTCTACAAAAATGATGAACGACTTGAATTAACGGCAGGCGAATATAAGCTGCTGCGTCTTTTTATGGAAAATCCAGATATGGTACTCTCACCAGAACAGATTTTAAGCCGGTTATGGGATTGCAGCGAGAATTATGTTGACAACAACACGCTTACTGTATACATCCGGAGATTACGCAAAAAAATTGAAGATGATCCGGGTAACCCCAAAAGGATAATCACCGTTCGGCGTATGGGGTATAAATGGAATTCGGCGGACTGAGGTGCAGGATGAAAATGTTGGCAAACAAAAAAATCAAGTCTCTCTTTTGTAGAATTCTGATGTGCATATCAGTGTTCGCGGTTATTGCGGTAGTTCTGATAAACTTAACAACACAAAGTGCAGCGACTTATATCTTTTTATGTTCTTTATGCATGGCCGTGGCGATCTTGATTTTCTGCTATGGGTATTTCAAGGAACAGCACATGATTATTGAAAACGCTGCTGCACAAATTACGGATTACATAGCCGGCGATCAAGACGCCCGAATCCAGTGTGATGATGAAGGCGAGTTATACAGGCTGTTCCACGAAGTAAATTCTTTGGTTTCCATTTTGAATGCCCACGCTGAAAACGAATTGAGAGCAAAGGAATTCTTGAAGAATACCATAGCGGATATTTCGCATCAGCTGAAAACGCCGCTGGCGGCGCTCAACATCTATAATGGCATTTTGCAGGGTGAAGCGGAGAATTCACCAACGATTCAGGAGTTTACAGACCTTTCGGAACAAGAGTTGGAGAGAATAGAAACGCTCGTCCAAAACCTTTTGAAAATCGCAAAACTCGATGCCGGAACAATTGTGATAGAAAAAGCTGAAGAAAATGTGTCCGAAATGATGGGCAGCATTGAAAGGCACTTTGTATTTCGAGCCACGCAAGAGGAAAAGAAAATGGTTTTATCCGGTGATGAAGATATTTGTCTATTGTGTGACCGTAATTGGCTGATTGAAGCAATCAGCAATATTGTAAAAAACGCTTTTGACCATACACAAAAAGGAAATGAAATTGATATTGAGTGGAAACAATTTGCATCTGTTATCCAAGTCATTATTAAAGACAACGGAAGCGGTATTCACCCAGAGGATTTGCACCACATTTTTAAAAGGTTTTACCGCAGTCGTTTTTCTAAAAACACGCAGGGCGTGGGGCTTGGCTTGCCGCTTGCGAAAGCTATTATTGAAGCGCACAGCGGAACGATCGAGGTTAACAGCGAATTAGGTATTGGCACTACGTTTACAATCAGTTTTTTAATTCCTACACAATTGTAGGGTGAGTGTCATATAACAGTAGGATTGACATGATAATCTTTCATTATCAAAGCAGAAAAAGGTGGACAACCTATGAATTTATTAGAAGTTAAATCAATTTCCAAAACCTATGGCAGCGGTGAAGCTGCCGTACACGCATTGAAAGATGTCAGCTTTTCCGTTCCGAAAGGTGAATTTGTTGCAGTCGTCGGAGAATCCGGTTCCGGTAAAAGTACACTTTTGAATATGGTGGGCGCCCTTGATAATCCAACTTCCGGGAAAGTGCTTATTGACGGTAAAGACATTTTTGCTATGAAAGACAGTAGCTTGACAATTTTCCGTCGCAGAAATATCGGGTTTATTTTTCAGAGCTTTAATCTGATTCCTGAGCTGACGGTTGAGCAGAATATTATATTTCCCATATTGCTCGATTACCAGAAGCCCAACAAAAAATATCTGGAAGAATTACTTACTGTGCTTAATCTGAAAGAACGCCGCAGCCATTTACCCAGCCAATTATCTGGCGGACAGCAACAGCGTGTAGCGATAGGGCGCGCGCTGATTACGCGGCCGTCACTTATCCTTGCGGACGAACCAACGGGTAATCTGGACACGCAGAACAGCAGCGAAGTAATTGCTTTGCTGAAAGAAGCCGCAAAGACGTATGAACAAACCATTATTATGATTACCCATAACCGGAGTATCGCACAGACCGCAGACCGAATACTGCAAGTCTCCGATGGTGTATTAACTGATTTCGGAAGGTGCCGCGAATGAAAAGTTATCTTAGCCTTATTCCGATTTCTGCGAAGGTACATAGACGGCAGAACCGCATGACGCTCATTTGTATTATCTTTGCTGTATTTTTGGTAACGGCTGTTTTTTCTATGGCAGACATGAGCGTCAGGATGGAGACGACAAGATTACTAGAGAAGCACGGCAGTCAGGGACTTCAAAATTTGATCGACAACGCTGCGGTACAGAACTATTTTCTTCTCGCTGCGGCTCTGTTTGTACTGATCCTGATTGCTGGCGTGTGGATGATTTCAAGCAGTATCAACAGCAATGTTGCTCAGCGGACAAAGTTTTTCGGTATGATGCGCTGTATTGGAATGAGCAGGCAGCAAATTATCCGTTTTGTAAGATTAGAATCGCTTAATTGGTGCAAAACGGCTATTCCAATAGGCTTTGTACTTGGAATTATAATCACATGGGTGCTGTGCGCTGTACTGCGGTTCCTTGTCGGGGAAGAGTTTTCCAACATACCGTTATTCGGTATCAGCCTGATCGGAATTATCAGTGGAATCTTGGTAGGTGTTATTACGGTTCTCATTGCCGCTAGTTCTCCTGCAAAACGGGCCGCCAAAGTATCACCTGTAACAGCGGTATCTGGCAATTCTGAAAATACAAACAATACAAACCATGGGTTGCGTACCCGCCTTTTCAAAATTGAAACCGCCCTAGGTATTCACCATGCTGTATCGAATAAGAAAAACCTGATTCTTATGACAGGTTCTTTTGCACTCAGCATTATTCTCTTTTTGAGCTTTACGGTTGTGATCGATTTTGTTGACCATCTCATGCCGCAATACTCCGATGCTTCTGACATCAACATTTCCAGCAGCCAAGGTTCAAATTCCATAGATAGTGCGCTACTGAGTAAACTGGAGGGCATGGATGGCGTGAAACATGTTTTTGCCCGCAGAAGCCTGCTGGATATTCGGGCGGACGTAGGGAAAAAGAATTCCCAGTCTGAAACGATTGACTTGATTTCCTATAGTAATTTTGACTTGGACTGCCTTACAAAAGATAAATTACTGAAAAAAGGTAGCAGTATCGCGAAGGTGTATGGGGACAGCAAATATGTACTTGCAATTTGCGGCAAAAACGATCCCTTGGAGCCAGGAGACGTCCTACAGGTAGACGGTCAGGAGTTGACAATCGCGGGGACGCTGAAATACAACCTTTTTAACAGCGACGGCAGCTTGGACGAAAAAATTACGCTCATTACTTCCGACGAAACGTTTACCCGGTTGACCGGTATTTCCGATTATTCGCTCGTGATGATTCAAACAGCAAAAAACGCAACGGACGAAAATGTGGCCGCCATCCGCAACGCGGCAGGCGAAAACGGTACGTTTTCCGATCTGCGAGACAAGCGCACGAGTAATACCTACCTTGCGTTCGTATTTTTTGTATATGCGTTTTTAGCTATTATTACTTTGGTCACTGTATTAAATATTATGAATAGCATTTCCATGAGCGTATCTGCAAAGATAAAGCAGTACGGAGCCATGCGCGCGGTTGGCATGGATGAACGTCAGATAACAAAAATGATAACTGCCGAAGCGTTTACCTATGCCGTATCCGGTTGTGCTGTTGGCTGTATCATTGGTCTATTGATTAGTAAGCAGTTATATGACTACTTTATTGCTGCTCGTTTTAGCTATGCAACTTGGAATATTCCTGTTGTTCCTCTCGTGATCATTCTCCTATTTGTTGTTGCCGCTGCTATCGCTGCGGTCTATGCTCCGGCAAAACGAATTCGGAATATGGCAGTTACTGATACAATCAACGAACTATAAGGGTGCCATTTACGAAAACAGGAAAAAGTTAAACCAAGCTATAATTCATACTATCGGCTATACGACGGCGGAAAAAGTCGGCGTATAGCCGATATACTTTCATGCGCCAAAGTAGAGAAAGGATACAACGCCTGGATTGCTCGTGACAAGGAACTTGATCGGCTGCTTGAACAGATGTACGGGGATAATGTGTTCGGGAAGGTATTCGACGAACGTTATTCACAGATGTTACGAGGACAAGCGAATCGAAGAAGACAGAAGAAAAAGAGAGCAGAGTCGCCAGGTTCGACGACTCTGCTGGTGGTCCGAGTGACAGGAGTTGAACCTGCGGCCTCTTGAACCCCATTCAAGCGCTCTACCAAACCAACCTATCACAATAACCAAGATATTGTAATAGGCTGATGCGCTAACACAATGTGAAGCAAGAACAGAATATGGTTCATAATTAAATGGCTACAGCAGTTCAGCCATTACAGTCTCGCGCTCTGGCTCTGCAGCATAAACCGGTTAAAGTTGGCCGTGCCCCAGATATCCTCTAGGTATTGGTGTGGGGATTTCGGCAAACAGATATTCTTTTCGCCAATTCTTCGGCCTGTACAGCGAGGTTTTCTGTCGTAAGGCCATACTGCCTTTGCAGATAATCTTGCGGGCCAACCTGCCCAAAGCGATCCATGACGCCACATTTTGTAAAGGGTACGCAGGCACCGTTTTCCAGTAGCACCGAAGCCACCGCGTCGCCCAAGCCGCCGATGACATTATGGTTTTCGGCGGTGAGTACCGCCCCAGTTTCTCTGGCGCAGGCAAGAACAAGCGCTTCATCAAGGGGTTTTACCGTGAAGCAGTCCACCACGCGGGCTTCAATGCCTTTTTCATGCAGGGCCTGTGCGGCCTTCAGCGCTTCGCCCACCATAAGTCCGCAGGCAATAATGCTGAGATCACGGCCCTCCCGCAGAACCTGACCTTTTCCGATTTCAAAGTGGTGATCCGCACTGTACAGGGCTGGATACGTTTTTCTGGAGGTTCGGATATATATTAGGCCCAGGCGGTCTTTTGTCAGTGTCAGAATTGCTCTCAGCATCGCGCCGTCGCTGATTTCAATCACGGTTGCCGTGGGGACAGCGCGCATAAGCGCCATATCCTCAAAGGGCATGTGCGTTCCGCCGTTGAAAGCGGCCGTTACCCCCGGATCGCTGCCGATGATCCGTACGCTTTGTCCTGCGTAGGCAATGGAAAGAAAGCTCTGATCAAAGCTACGGCGAGTTGCAAAGGGGCCGAAGGAGTGGACATACGGCTTTTTCCCCCCGGCGGAAAGCCCCGCGGCTATGCCCATCATATTGGCCTCGGCGATGCCCACATCCACCACTCTGCCGGGGTATTTTTTGACGAGGGACAGCGTCCCGAAGGAACTCATCAGATCGGCATCGAGGTAAACCATGTCGCTGTCGGCCGCCAGAAGCTCGTCAATAGTTTCGGCAAATACGTTCTTGTACGCTTTCTTGTCCATGCTTCCGTCATAAATAATCATGCCCGCTCGCCTCCCTTTAGTTCGCGCAGCGCCCTTTCGGCGTGAGCCACGGACCTTTCCAAAAGCTCGCCTTCCAGCACGATATGATGGTTCAGTTCAATTTCCTCCAGAAGCGGGGCGCCCGCGCCCTTGACTGTGTTCATCACAATGCAGCTCGGCTTGTCTTTTTCTTCCTTTGCTGCTTTCAGGGCGTGGTATACGGCTTCAATGCTATTGCCGCTGACCGTCTGCACATGCCAGCCGAAGGCTGCGAATTTTGCTCCCACATCGCCCAAATCCATGACATTTTCCGTTCTGCCGTCAAGCTGCTTGCGGTTATTGTCCACAAGCCAGACGAGGTTGTTCACGCCCTTGTTCGGGGCAAACATTGCCGCCTCCCAGCATTGCCCCTCGTTGAGCTCGCCGTCGCCGGTGAACAAATAGGTATAGCTTTCAAGTCCGTTAAGCCTCTGGGCCATGGCGAGGCCCACGGCGGCGCTGGTGCCCTGCCCGAGGCTACCCGTTGTCATGTCTATTCCTGGGGTCAGCCTGCGGTCGCAGTGGCTGGGCAGGCAGGTGCCGGGCTGGTTGAGCGTTTCCAGCCAGTCCATTGGGAAATAGCCCTTCAGTGCCAACGTGGCGTAAACAGCGGGCCCGGCATGGCCCTTGCTCATAATCAGCTTGTCCCGATCCGGCTTATTCGGATTGAGGGGGTTGATATTCATAAGCCCGCCATAAAGCACGGCCAGCGCCTCAACCACGCTCAGCGCTCCGCCAATGTGTCCGAAGCCGCGGTGTCCGATTTCTTTGATGGTTTCGAGACGGATTTCCGCCGCAAAAATCTCAAGATTTCTAAGCTCTTTTTTGTCCAAAGAGGTTCACCTTACACTTTCCATTTTGCCATGCCAAGGTATTTGTTCGTTTCGGTGGTGGCAGAGGTGGAATCCGGCTGCGTCTGCATGGCGGCGCGGATCGCATCGATGGTTTCGGGGATGGTAACGCTCTCCTGCGGAACGTTAATGGCGTACATAATGTTGTCGCCGCTTTCCACGATGCTGTCCTCCCACAGGCCGATTTCATACATATCCCCGCGCGGGTTACCCAGATCGCGGGCATAGCGGAAAAAGGATGCGTTGCCCTGGAATCCCTCGTCAATGGACACAACACGGATACGGTCATGCTCCTTGAAGGCCTCCAGCGCCATCGCCTTCGTAATTTTTCCGTTTTTTCCGTGTGCGAGAACGGTGATGATGTGGCCATGGGTCACCGGGGTATGCACAAGTATGCCCGTTGCTTCGATGTGCGGCATAATGGTCATGAGATCAAGGGCCTGATGGCTGGGCGCTTTCTCCATCTGGAGCGCGTTTGTCAGTCCGCGGTGGTAATCGCCGGGATCGGCGACGCGGCGGATGATGGTGATGGCAACACGATCAACGCCGAATTTTCTGTCCAGGCAGTCTACCGAGCGGATGAGGCCCGTGGTGTTGCAGCTGGTAAGCTTAAGATAATCCGCGCCAAGCCCCTTATCATAGTTTGCATATCCGTGGAAGAATACATCGGCGACGGAGTTTTTCTCCCCGCCCTGAAAAATCGCCTTTATGCCGGCCTTTTCATACAGCGCCTTATTCTTTGCGCCAACGCCTCCGGGGGAAGAATCCAGCATGACGTCGACCTTTCCTAGAAGATCGTCAAAGCTGCCCTTTACGGGGATGCCCACTTGATCAAACTTTGCCCTGTCCGCTCCGCCCACGAGATAGAGGTCATAGGGCATACCCCGCTCACGCAATGCACGGATGGAAAGGGTGGGGGCAAGGTCGGCTATTCCAACCAGCTCCATATCCTTTTGCAGCGCCACGCCGTCCGCCAAGCGCTGTCCAATTACGCCGTATCCTGCTACGCCTACTTTTATCATTGCTCTGCCTCCTGCTATTTATTAAAGTACTATTGCCAGCCTAAAGGCTGATGTCATAAATCATGTGCGCGGGTAAGGTGTTTTTCTCCCAGCGGTCTGCACGCAGAAACTGTTAATTGTCCGATACAATAGGTAATGTGCTGCCGCCGTAGGGCATAACCAGCACTGTCGCATGCTTGCCCAGATTGTCAAATGCTGCGTCCAGAGCCGTCTGCACCGTAGAATAGGGCTTGAGAAAAATGCTCCTTACAAACTCCGGCTCCATTTCGCTTACAAGATAGATCTCATTTTTTTTGAGTACCATGCCGATTGCCGCGGCTTTGTGTCCGCCAAGCTGAAAATCACGCGCAATCCGTTCCACCATCGCCTCTGGGCTTTCGGAACTCGTCATCCACTCCTCGAAAACGCGCTCGCCGAGACCCTCTCTGCAGCTTCCGACAAGAATAATAATGCCTCCGGGCCTCACGGCGTGCTTGGCGTTCTCCAGTGCCTTCTGCGTCTGGTACAAGTTCAAATCCTTCGGTGCGCCGCCCTGAGAGACGAGAACGATATCCGCGTACCTTGCAATGGCTTTCCGATACATCCGGTCGAGGAAGTGGCAGCCTGCCCTGTGTGCCTTGATAGCGTCACCCGCCGCGGCGTAAGTAATTTCCTTATGCTCATCGAGCACGACATTAACGATAAAATCCAGCGGGCAGTATTCCAGCGCCTCTTCGATATCGATACGGACAGGATTGTCCTCTAGCCTGCCTGCGGCGGCCTCGGGGAGAACCATGCGGCTGTGGTTGGACTGGATCGCCGCGCGCGTGGAAACACCCGGCATTATGGCCTTTGCCCCGCCCGAATAGCCTGCGAAGTAGTGGTACTCAATGTTGCCGATGCCAATGCGCCTGTCGGCCTCCGCCACGATGCGGGTAATATCCACGGGCGTACCCAGCTTTGTCGTTCCCATATGTACAAAATCTGCGGGATTGTCGTCAACGCAGTGCACCTGATCGTAAACCGAGGAGCCCACAAGCTTTTTCATCTCGTCCTCGGTCTGCTTTCGATGGCTTCCAAGGGCGAACACCACCGTTATGTCCCGGGGGCTTACCCCCGCGCTCCATAGCTCCTCGAGAACAGCCGGAAGAATTCTATAGCTGGGGAGCGGGCGGGAAACGTCGCTTGTGATGAGCACGATCTTATCCCCGGGGCTGACAAGCTCCGAAAGCCTTGGCGTTCCGATAGGGCTTTGGAGGGCTCTTTTTACGAGCGCTTCTCCTTTTTCCGTTACCTCAACCGCATTGGGTTCCAGAATGCCGATAACGTTTTGATCCGGAAGCTCCACCATCTGGGGTATTGTTCCAAAGCCGATTTCCAGCTTCAAATCCGCGCTACGCCCGATTTTCGGGCGGCCTCCGCAACGGCGCTAGCCACAGCGTCCTTCACACGTGGGTCAAAGGCCTCGGGAATGATGTGGGTGGCACTCCGTTCCTCGTCGGAGACAAGCCCAGCCAGCGCATAGGCGGCGGCAATTTTCATGTCGTCATTAATGTCGCTTGCGCGCACATCAAAAGCGCCGCGGAAAATTCCGGGGAAGGCGAGAACATTGTTTATTTGATTAGGGAAATCGCTGCGCCCGGTACCGACGACAGCGGCCCCGGCCTCCAGCGCCAGATCAGGCATAATCTCCGGTGTGGGGTTTGCCATGGGGAAGAGCACGGGGTTCTTCCCCATGGACCGGACCATCTCTTTTGTCAGAATACCCGGGGCGGACACCCCGATGAAGACATCGGCGCCGGGCAGAACCTCTGCAAGGCTGCCTTTTTTCATCTGAGTGTTAGTAATTCTGGCCATCTCCCGCTTTACGGGGTCAAGAGCATCCCGTCTCTGATAGATAGCCCCTTCGCGGTCGCACATGATAACATCCCGAAGACCCATGGCCATCAGGAGCTTAATAATTGCAACACCCGCCGCGCCCGCGCCGGAGGTAACAACGCGCACATCCTTGAGCTCCTTACCGACGATCTTCAGCGCGTTAATCATCGCAGCCAGAGTGACGACGGCGGTGCCGTGCTGATCGTCGTGAAAAATCGGGATATCGCAGCGCTCCTTAAGCCGGCGCTCGATTTCAAAGCAGCGCGGCGCGGCAATATCCTCGAGATTAATGCCACCGAAGCTTCCAGCCAGCAGCGCCACTGTCTCCACAATCGTGTCCACATCCTTGCTGCGGATACAGATGGGAACGGCATTGACGTCGCCGAAGGCCTTAAACAAAACACATTTGCCCTCCATAACCGGCATTCCCGCCTCTGGGCCTATATCTCCTAGGCCCAGAACGGACGTGCCGTCCGTGACGACGGCCACGGTGTTCCAGCGCCCTGTCAGTTCAAAGCTTTTGCTGGGGTCCTTTTTAATTTCAAGGCAGGGCTGTGCGACGCCCGGAGTATAGGCAAGACTTAAATCCTGCTTTGTTGACACAGACATCTTCGGTACGGTATCGAGCTTGCCCTTCCACTCATAATGCAGCTTCAGGCTTTCCTTCGCGTAATCCATTTAATATTTCTCCTGATTCATTTAATGTATGTTTTTGCATTCCAGCATGGAGCCGTGGCGCAGGGCCTTTACCACAGGAAGCTCCTCTCCGGCCAGGAAGCGTATCAGTGCGCCGCCCCCGGTACAGATATAGTTGATGTTCCCGGTTTTTCCGTATTTTTTTGTGGCGGTGATGGAGTCGCCGCCGCCGATTACAGTGAAGGCCGCGGTATCTCCAAGCGCATCCCACACCACCCTTGTCCCGTATTCCGTTTCATCCTTTTCGAACACACCCATAGGGCCGTTGACAAACACAGTTTTTGCATCCCGAATAATCTGCTGATACACTGCCGCTGTCTCTGCGCCAATATCCAGCACCAGCTCCTCGTCCGGAATGCAGCCCACGGCGCTCTCTTTGCGCCTGCCGTCCTTTACATAGCCGTAGTCGGTTGGAACCAAAATTTTATCGCCGTATTTTATAAGCAGCTCCCCGGCTTTGCAGACAAGCTCCGCATAGCCCTGCTTGGTGATATAGTCCCGGGCTGGCTGGCCGATATCGTCTCCCCTGGCCCAGGCCAGAACCTCGCCCACAAGGCCACCTGTCAAAACCCTGTCGGCCGCGGAGCCGAGAACGGTGCTCATCATTTGGAAGGCATCATTAATTTTCGCGCCGCCCAGTACAAAAACGCAGGGGCGCTCCGGCTTTTCCATCAGTTGTGATATGACGCAGTACTCCTCTTCAAAAAGCCGCCCCATCGCGCTGGGCAAAAGCTGCTCGAAGCCGCACAGGCTGGGCTGGTCGCGGTGGGCCGCGGCAAACGCGTCGCAGACATAAATGTCGGCCAGCGGCGCAAGCCTGCGGACAAGCAAGGTTCCCGCCTGCTGTGCATGGGTCAGCTTGAGCTTGAGCTCAAAAAGCGTCTGCTCCTCGGACAGAAAGCGCACATTGTCCAGCAGCAGAATTTCGCCGCACGCAAGGGTGCTGATTGCTGCCTGCGCCGCAGGCCCGCAAACGTCGGGGAGGAATTTTACCTCACGGCTTAATAATTCTGACAACACCTTTGCGTGCGGCTCCGTGGTGTAAAAATTATTATACTCAATGTCGCTGCCCTGATGCGCCAGCAGCACAAGTCTTGCGCCCTTGTCGCTCAACTCCCTGATTGTCAGCACACAGGCCTTGATCCGAGTCGTATCTTTCAGTGTGCCGGTTTCCCGGTCTACGGGCTGGTTAATGTCAACGCGCAGAAGAACCGTTTTGCCCTGAACCTGCACGTCGTCAAGCGTCCGGATTCCGTATTTCATGGCACTTCACCCTTTCAATGTTGCACAAGTGATATTATCAAGATATTATCATGAGTTTACCACAAAGTCAACGACTATCGGTAATGTTGCGGACAATTTCCGCCAATTTGTGAGGAACTATTGACATTAATTGGTGAAGAGTTTATAGTTTCTGTTGCAAAGTTACTCAAACACGAATGGAGAGTTGCTCATGAAATACACCCGCCTGCGTGAAATGGAAGAATATATTTTGAGCAAGGACTATGTTTCCCTCAATGAGCTTTGTGCGGTTTTTGACAAATCAATGAACACCATCCGCCGGGATGTTGCGGAGCTTGTAAAGGACGGAAGTGTCAAGAAGCTCTATGGTGGTGTCCGCACCGCAAAGCCGCAGAGCGGGACGCTTGTCTCCTTTACGGAACGCACGATTAAGCGCGAAAAAGAAAAACAGCTGATAGGCAAGCTTGCCGCTCAGCTGATTCAGGACGGAGATATCATTTTTCTGGATTCGGGTACGACAACGCTGAACATCATCCCCCACATTCCCCCGGGGATAAATGTTACGATTCTCACAAACAACCTCGCTGTCATCAACGCCAGCACGGGCAACCCGGGCATTTCAATCATTGCCTTTGGCGGAAGGCTTAATCCGGATACCGCTTCATTTTCCTCGCGCTTTATGGATATGGACTTTCTGCGAAGTTTTAACGTCAACAAGGCGTTTATGGCGGCGACGGGCGTATCCGTTGAATCCGGCGCGACAAATTCCTCGCAGGAGGAGCTTCCAATCAAAAAAGCCATGGTGGAAAGGAGCAATATGCGCATCCTCGTGGCTGACGCGACAAAGTTTGGGCAACGTGCACTTCTTACCTATGCAGAGCTTTCCAAGTTCAACGTGGTGGTGAGCGACAAAACGCCCGGCACGGAAGTTATGGACTTTTTTTCCGAACATCACATCAGTCTGCTGGTGCCGGGCGGGGAGATGTAGCGCGATCAGCCTTCCGGTGACGGGGGCAGCAACCATTGACCCGGCAGGACCGGTTCCGCGCCCGGGAGAGAGTCCGCTCAGCCGCGCGAAGAAAAGGGAACCGGCATAATCCTGCTCGGTTCGTCAGACATTTTAGCATAGGCCGAGATAATGCAGATGCTTTCTGATGTGCGCTGAGACGACCGTTTGCAGCAGGGCTTCGTTTTTGTCCAACGCTTCATAGAGCTCGTCTCTGAACAGGTACGCGCCGGTTTCGCCCCTGCTTTGAAGCAGGAAGCCGTAGGTAATATGCATCACCTGACGGGTATCTTTTAAATCCATGAGGGCCGGAAGCTCCTGATCGGAAAGCTTGTCGATATCCGGCACATTTTCAACCTGCGCAGTGACATGATAGGACTTTTGGGCCTCTTCAAAATGAATGCAGGAGTATTTCAGCATTCTGCGGAAAAGGTTCGGCTCGCACATGGCGACCACCCGCAGCGCCTCCACCCAGCTTGTTCCCGAGGTCTTTAGATGGAATTTTCCACGGCATTCTTTTCCGACGTAGGGAAACACGGAAAATTTATCGCTACCTGAATGCACGCTG
>JAYFQM010000018.1:0-8453 GCA_034927185.1 Oscillospiraceae bacterium
ACGTAGTCGATGACCTCGCCTCGGCGCTCGACACAGAAGTCGATGTCGATATCCGGCATCGAGATGCGCTCCGGATTGAGGAAGCGCTCAAAGAAAAGGCCGTATGTGATGGGGTCAACGTCGGTAATTTCAAGGCAGTAGGAAACTATGCTGCCCGCGGCGGAGCCTCTGCCCGGCCCGACGGGTATACCCTGAGCCTTGGCATAGCCGATAAAGTCCGAGACAATCAGAAAATAGTCGGTAAAGCCCATTTTATGTATCATGTCGAGCTCATATCCAAGCTGGGCGCGGAGTTTTTTGATCTCCTCCCCAGCGTTATCGAAGCTGTAGACATGTCCGTAGCGTTTTTCAAAACCGCGGTCACAGAGCTTTTTCAGGTATTCATAGCCATCCGTTTCCCCGATCGGAAGCGGAAAAGCAGGCAGATGATAGTGGCCGAACTCAAAATCAAAATTGCACTGCTCCGCGATGATACTCGTGTTATCGGCAGCCTCGGATATTTCATCGAACTCCGGGAGCAGTCCCCGCATTTCCTCCTCCGACTTGAGGTAAAACTCGCTTCCCTGAAACCTCATTCGGTCGGAATCATCTATTGTTTTGCCCATTTGGATACACATCAGAACATCCTGGAAGCGTGCGTCCTCCTTTTTGAGGTAGTGCGCGTCGTTCGTAAGCACAAGAGGGATTCCGGTTTCGCGGTGAAGCCTTATCAGCCCCTCAGCCGCGACCTGCTCCTCCCGTATTCCGTGAGACTGTAGCTCAAGATAAAAGCCGTCCTTTCCAAATAGTGCCGAAAGCTCCAGCGCCCGTTCTTTCGCGCCTTTATAGTCGCCTTTGATAATCTTCTGCTGCACCTCGCCCGCGATGCAGCCGGACAGGCAGACAAGTCCTTCCGAATGCTCGTGAAGCAGCTGCCAGTCGATACGCGGCTTGACATAGAAGCCCGTCATGAAGCCTTCGCTCACCAGATAGCAGAGATTGTGATAGCCCTTCTCATTCCTGCACAGGAGGATGAGGTGCGAATAGTTACTGTCGGTGGAGTATTCTCTGTCCGTCATTGAGCGCGGCGCGACATAGACCTCACAACCGATTATGGGTTTAATTCCTGCCTTTTTCGCGGCCTTATAGAAAGCCACGGCGCCGTACATTACGCCATGGTCCGTTATCGCAAGTGCAGTTTGTCCAAGATTTTTGGCGCGCTCCGCCATGCTCTCAATACGGCAGGCGCCGTCGAGAAGGCTGAATTCGCTGTGGACGTGCAGATGAACAAACGACATGGCATACGCTCCTTGGTTAATAACGTCCGGCTCCTAATAAAAACAGCCTGTCGGCGTCGTATGGGTTTCAAAATTGTTTTAATCACCCTTTTACCCGATATATTCCGTCAGCCTGCGGAGCCTGTGGCTTATGCAGGACTTGCTCACGGGCGGAATAGCGAGGGCCGCGAGATCGGCAAGGCTCGCCTCAGGGTTAGCGATACGCAAAAGCGCGGCTTCGCGCAGCTTGTCCGGAAGCTCATCCAGCCCCGTCGTTCTCTCGATTCGGCGTATGGCCTCAAGCTGGTCCTGTGCGGCAAGCACTATCTTGTCGGCATTCGCGCTGTCGCAGTTTACGCGTCTGTTCACCGCGTTCCGCATATCCTTTTCGACCTTCGCGGACATAATATCCATTGCCGAGACAGGCGCTCCGATAAGAGTGAAAAAATCCTCGATTGCTTCGGACTGCTTGAAATATATGACATAATTTCCGCTTCGAGAGGCGTCTTTCGGAGCAAAGCCAAGCTCAAGCAGAATCGAAAAAGTCTCTCGGGATACGTTATAGTGATCGGTCACAAGCTCCAGATGATAGCTCTTGGAAGGGTCCGTTATACTGCCGCCCGCCAGAAAAGCACCACGGAGGAAGGATGCCTTGCAGCAATTTTCCTCAATTGCTCCGAGATTCACATGGTGGGCAAGTATGCCCTTCGCATCATAACCATAAGACGCAAATATCTGGCGTATATGTTCTTTATTTGTAATCGAGAGGATATGCTTTCCTGCTATATCGGCGGAGGGCACTACGTCGAAGCCCACATTGAAGGCTTTCCTGAAAAGCTTCGGAAGGCGCTCGGCAAACTGCGGGCTGGTAGTTACGATTCTTATCTCGTCGGCCGTAAACATATTGCAGTATAGCAGAATCCCGTAGGCTTCCGCCATGGCGCAGCAGTGCTTTTGTACAGGAGTCCTGCAAAGCTCCGCTTTAGTATCCGACGAAAAGGACATATACTCAACTCCCCGCGTAAAAAATTCTCAGCCGTTCATCCGAATATCCTGGTGGGCGATTTTTCCCTATACAAATCCATAATCTCATCCGCCAGACGCTGAGGATTGTGTCTGGCAAGTCCTCCGGTACAGTCCAGCATCGGTTTCAATATCGCTGTAACTCCAAGCTTCTCAAGCTCGTCGGTGTCAACAACGGTCCTTGACGCGCCCTGCTCTCTGTAACGTGCGGCAACGTCCTCCGGCAGCGGCGTTGAGTTAGCCAGGCAGTAATCAAAAAGCTTTTTCCCGGAATGAGAAAACAGCGCTTTTACATGATCGGAGGCAGTATACATCTCCGTTTCTCCATCCTGAGTTGAGACGTTCAGTACGTATATTTTTAGAGCCTTCGAGCTTTCGATCGCCTCGGTCACTCCTTTTGTAAGCAGGTTCGGAATTATGCTCGTATAAAGACTTCCGGGACCCAGAACTATCAGCTCAGCACTATTTATGGCTTCAAGACTCTCCTGCAGAGCGGGAGGATTCTCCGGTATAAGCGAGACCTTCGTAATTCTCCTGTCGAATTGCTTTTTATGTTCTCTTATCTTCGACTCACCGAGGACCTCTGTCCCGTCGTCGAAGCGAGCCAGCAGGCGAACGTCCTCCGTCGTAACGGGGAGCACTCTCCCGGTTATGGCCAAAACCTCGCTCAGCATGCACACAGCTTCGTAAAAAGAGCCTGAAATATCGTTAAGGGCGGCGAGAAACAGGTTTCCCATGCTCTGACCCTTGAGCGCTCCGTCAGTGAAACGGTAGCCCAGAAGCTGCTCCATGGTCGGCTCGGTGTTCGCAAGCGCCTGAAGGCAGTTGCGAACGTCTCCCGGAGGGAGCATGCCCAGCTCGTCTCTGAGCGTGCCGGACGAGCCCCCGTCATCCGCCATTGTAACGATTGCGGTGAGCTTGCCCGTATGGAGCTTCAAGCCCCTCAGCATATTTGAAAGACCTGTTCCACCACCGATAACGACGATCGACGGCTCCGCTTTTTGCCTGACCATTCAAACCTCTCATTCACCGCGGCAAAGCCGCGGGCCTTCTGTGCCGCTAAAAGCGGACAAAGCTATTTCTGAATGTCCCTGTTTATGTTCTGTGCCGCATAGCCAAGTCCCTCAATATAATCGCAAAGCTCCTTAGCTATGGCCACTGAGCGGTGGTGTCCGCCTGTGCAGCCAATCGATATCGAAAGGCTCATCTTGCCCTCCTCAACATACAGCGGGAGCAGAAACTTTATCATATCCTGAAGCTTTATTATGAATTCTCTCGACATTTCGTGCTGCAGTACGAAGCGGCTCACCGCCTCGTCCAGCCCGTTGAGCTCGCGGAGCTCCGAAACATAGAACGGGTTCGGCAGGAACCTTACGTCAAAAACGAGGTCTGACTCAAGCGGAATTCCATATTTGTAGCCGAAGGACATGACGTTTACCACAAGCTTCCGCTTCGAATCCCCGCCAACAAAAAGGCGGAATATCTCGCTTTGAAGCATTCCAAGCGTAAGATTCGAGGTGTTGATTATATAGTCCGCCCTCTCACGTACGGGTGCGAGAAGCTTTATCTCGCTTTTTATGGCGTCCTCGACCGTGGCGCCCGGAACCGTCAGCGGATGGCGTCTGCGCGTTTCCTTATAACGCTTGACAATAATATCCGGGTCTGCCTCGACGAACAGTATCCGATAATCGCAGCCGAGATCCCAGAGTCCGTCGAGCACCTCGAAAAGCTCGTCGAAGTTCGCTCTCTCGCGGATATCCGTTACAAGCGCGACCTTTTCATAGCGCTCGCCCGCGGCAAGACATATCTGCGCGAATTTCGGTATGAGCGCAATGGGCATATTATCCACGCAGTAATAGTCAAGGTCCTCAAGGATATCCGCGGTACGGGATTTCCCCGCTCCCGACAGCCCAGATATGATCAGAATTTCCATTTTACGGCTCCTCTTTGTTTCTCTCAGACATTTTCGATAATCTTGACCTCGGGCTCGATAATCGTCCCCGTGCGTCTGTAAACCGTTTCTCTTATATAATCCATTAATTTTATGACGTCGTCAAAGGTCGCGCCGCCGCGGTTTATAACAAAGCCTGCGTGCTTTTCGGAGACCTGCGCCCCGCCGATCGCGAAGCCTTTCAGCCCCGCCTCTTCAATCAGCGCCGCAGCATAGCCCTTTTCCGGTCTTTTGAAGGTACTCCCGGCAGACGGTTTGTCGAGGGGCTGAGAGGCCCGACGTTTTTCGGAAAGCTCACGCATCCTGCTCAAAATCTCGTCCTTATTTCCCTTTTCAAGATGCATCAGGCACCCCAAAACGACGCTGTCCGTGTCGGAAAACGCGGTGTGTCTGTAAGAAAAATCGAGTTTTTCCACCTGCTCCTCGCGCAGCAGCAAATCTTCGTCCAGAAAAGTCACGGAACGGACGACATGGCTCATTTCTCCTCCGTAGGCTCCCGCGTTCATGCAGGCGGCTCCGCCCAGCGTGCCGGGTATGCCGTGGGCAAACTCAAGCCCTGTCAGCGAAAAATGTGCGCATTCCGAGGCGAGCCTTGCAAGGTTCGCGCCGCAAAGAGCAAAGACGCCGGTATCCCCTCGTCTTTCTATCGCTCCAATACCATCCGACATCTTGATTACGAAGCGGCGGAGCGGAGCGTCGGTCACGAGAAGGTTCGTGCCGTTCCCTATGACAAGGGGCTTCACCCCCCTCTCTCTGAGATAGGCGCAAAGGGCTTCCGCTTCTTCAGGCGACGACGGCAGAGCCATTGCAGCCGTCTTTCCGCCGACTCGGAAAGAGCAGTGGTTTTTCATCGGCTCGTTTTCCCGAAGCTCCAGCTCCGGAAGGCGGACCGACAGTTCCCGTGCAAGGAGAGCAAAATCTTCCATAAACGCTCCTTTAAGAAAAATACCCTAGAAAAGATCGTTGTCAATGCACTGGTCGTGCATACGTTCGAGATCCTGCGCCGCGTTATAACCAAGCTTCTTCTGGCGGTTGTTCATCGCGGCTAGCTCAAGTATAACGGCGAGGTTACGTCCTGGGCGGACTGGTATTGTTACGCTCGGAACGGCAACGCCCAGTATCTCGGTAAATTCGGACTCGACCCCAAGTCTGTCATAGGGTTTATACTCGTCCCAGTTTTCAAGATTTACCACAAGGTGTATAGTCTGGTTTGATTTTACCGCGCCTACTCCAAAAATATAACGCGCGTTAATAACGCCGATGCCGCGGAATTCCATATAGTGACGGATTAGCGCGGGAGCCTCTCCGACAAGGTTGTTGTGCGCGATCTTTTTTATCTCGACAGCGTCGTCCGCAATAAGCCTGTGGCCCCGTTTAATAAGCTCCAGCGCGGTCTCACTTTTTCCTATGCCGCTATCGCCCGTAATGAGCAGGCCCTCTCCGTATACCTCGACTAGAACCCCGTGGATCGTCTTGCGGGGAGCGAGATGGATATGCAGGGAGCTAATAAGCTGTGCCATAAACTCAGAGGTATCGATTTCCGATTCGAATATGTTGACATCATATTTTTCAGCGAGCTCCACAAGCTCCGGAAACGGTGTAACCTGATGGCAGATGACAAGCGCGCAAGGCTTGCGCATAATAAGCCCCTCAATCGCATTATATCTGGCTTCCGGTTCGAGCCTCTGCAAAAACGTATGCTCCTGCTTACCGGAAACGAGCATGCGCAGGGGGTCGTAATACTCAAAAAAGCCTGCAAACTGCAGCCCCGGCCTGCCAACCGCCATGCTGTATACCCTTGCCGTTTCATAGTCCTTCGAAGTGTGGACAGTCTTCAGCTCATGCTCTTTCACCAGCTGACACAGCAGAACCGAATAATCCTCCGTCATACCTTGCACCCGCCTTTTTCTTTGCATCATTTTTAATGTATTATAGCATATCGCAGTCTCATTTTCCAGTATATATTATCCCCGAACGGCAATATAGTAAAAGCGCCGCAAAAAGCGGCGCTTTTACTATATACATGAAATTATGACCGTCAAAATCACACAGCGCGGGTCACATTGCCGCTGCGCAAGCAACGGGTGCAAACGTAGACATGCTTAGGTGTCCCGTCCACTATGGCCTTGACGCGCTTTACGTTGGGCTTCCATGTACGGTTGGAACGTCTGTGAGAGTGGCTGACCTGAATACCAAAAGCAACACCCTTACCGCAAATTTCACACTTTGCCATCTTTAGCTGCACCTCCTCATATAATATAAACCGTATGGTCGAATATCGACTCAGTCGAATAGCTCTATAATAATAGCAGAACATAATCCCAATTGCAAGGAAAATTTTAAATTTTTCTCAAAGAAAACCGAGGCATCGACTTAACTCTGCCCAAATGGCAGCTTTTTATAAATCTAACGAAAAGCAAACACCGCCCGAGAGGTCCACCGGCACATTATTGTTCAAAATATGAATAAACTGTCAATTCATTTGTGAAAACTATTGACTTTTTGGGTGCGCGGTGATAAATTGGCACTCAGAGGGTGAGAGTGCCAGTGCTCTGTGCCCGTAAGTGCCAATCTTCATTGAAAACGGGGAGGGAACGCACTTTGGAAATTAGTGAACGCAAGAAAAAAATACTGACGGCCGTTATCGATGAATACATTGCGACAGCCGAGCCGGTCGGCTCAAAGTCAATTGTCGAATCCGGCGTTCTCGATCTGAGCAGCGCGACGATCCGCAATGAAATGGCAGAGCTTACGGCAATGGGCTTTCTTGAGCAGCCCCACACTTCCGCGGGGCGCGTCCCTTCTCCCAAGGGCTACCGGCTGTATGTCAACGAGCTCATGGAGAGACAGCGTCTGTCAATGGAGGAAACGGAAGCGATAAACGAAAGTCTCGGTCTTAAAATGAAGCAGCTCGACAAGTTGATGAGCGACGTTGGAAACCTTGCCTCCACGGTAACAAATTATCCTGCGGTGGCATTCGCAGCACCCGTTGCGGCGACGATCAGGCGCTTTGACCTTATATATGTCGACGCCGATACCTTTATCGCCGTTGCCATGCTATCTAACGATACCGTTCACAACAAGCTTGTCCATCTTCCGTTTTCCGTCGACCAGGGTATGATCCAGCGGCTCGCCGCGGTGTTCAATACAAACTTTGTCGGTATTCAGGAAGACAAAATAACTCCGGCACTGATAAGCAACGCCGAGCGGGCCTGCGGTGACACGATGGGGCTCGTCTCTGTCATAGCCGCTTTCGCGATAGACACGCTCGGAAAGGCTAAGGAAGGCCAGGCCTATGTTGCCGGCGCTTCGCACCTGTTGCGGCTGCCCGAGTTCCGCGACCCAGACAAAGCACATGAGGTAATGAGCTATCTTGCCGACAGCGAGCATCTCCTCGGGCTGCCGAACGATGCTTCGGACGACGATATTCAGGTCATCATCGGTCCCGAAAATGTTGCTAAGGAGCTAAAGGATTCGTCTGTCGTGATTGCCCGTTACAATGCCGGAGACAATATGAAAGGTATAATCGGCATAGTCGGTCCGACTCGCATGGATTATTCGGGCGTTGCGGCGAAGCTTCGCTATATAGCCGAGGGTCTGAGCCACGTTCTTACCATGCCCGAGGCTCCGAAAGGCTTTGAAAAGCTGCAGATTAAAAGCAAAGACAGTTGAACCAATAAGGAGATGAACACAAGATGAGCATGAAGAAGACGCCCGATCCCAAAGAAGAAAAAGCCGGACCGGAGGAGGAAAAAGCAGCGGTGGCAACCGAAACAGACGAAAAGTCCGAAGGTGTAAAATCAGATAAAAAGTCGGATAGAATAAAGGACAAGGCTTCCGAAGAACTTAAGAAAATTCAAGAGGAGCTGTCCTCAGAAAAGGAAAAACACCTGCGTATGCTTGCGGAGTATGATAATTTCCGCAAACGCAGCCAGAAGGAGCGCGAAAGCGTTTATTGCGACGTCCGAGCGGACACAGTCGCAAGGTTTCTTCCCGTTTACGACAATCTTGAGCGCGCAATAAAGCAGGAAACTGCCGACGAGGCTTATCGCCGCGGAGTAGAAATGATCCTGACTCAGTTCCGGGAAGTCATCGAAAAGCTCGGCGTCTGCGAAATCGAAGCAGGTTCCGGCACAAAATTCGACCCTGAAATACACGATGCCGTGATGCATGTCGAGAACGAGAACTTCGGCGAGAGCGTTATCATAGAGGAATTCCAGAAG
>JAYFQM010000061.1:0-15181 GCA_034927185.1 Oscillospiraceae bacterium
GCGTGACGGCGCAGCTCAGCTTCAAACTGCGCGTGATCGCCGATGTAATCAATGCCTTTTTGGAACTCGCCGCAAAATCTCGGCGCAAGGCTGCTGAAGCGCACCCCTCTTTTCCGTAGCTCGCTTGCTAGGAAGAAATGGGCTTCCGGCGTTGTAGACGTATCGGTTTCATCAATCGATATTTCAAACGATACAGTATGGCTGCAGGGAAGAATGACTGTGCGGTAGACCTCCTCGATAAAGTCTATGGCCTCGCTATACACAGCGATTATTTCATCTAGTTGCACCGGCGTTATTTTTATAAGATCTTTTCCGAGGTCGAAGGCGCGTCCGCAATACTTTGCGAAGAGCGCCGCAAGCGCAGCCGCGCCGGGCGCTTTGCCGCTGGGGATATGCTCCGAGCAATCCAGCGTGATCATCGTGTCCCCGTCGGCCAAAGCGGCTTTTATATCGTCTATTTCCTTCAAGTGATCGCCGTCTGCGGCATAACCGTCCCTGTAACCGGCCTCAAAGACTTGCCAAAGCACATCGTCCAGCATGGAGAGGTTCGTTTTGCCGGTAAGCTTCAGCTCCCGCATTGATTGCTGTGCAAGCACCGGAAACACGCCAGTTCCGCTGACCGCCATGATGTGCGCTTTTGTCACAAGCCCCAGCCGGTCGCCGGTTCCGATGGAAATGCCCCTATTTTCCACGCTTACGGGCTTAAGCCAGGGAAAGGCCTTTTTCAGACTTTCCGCGTTTTCATGCCTTAGCGGGCAGACAAGCAGGCTCAGGTCGCCCAGTCTCACAGGCTCGCCCACAAATCCTTTAGGGGCGTCTCCTATGATGATCAGGTGCTTGACGCCTGCTTTCTTTCCCAGCACATAGCCTGCCGTGTCATTTTCGGCATAAGAGGCGTCATAAATGCTATATCCGCATTCCTTGAATTTTTTCAAAACTACTTCTCTTTCCATGATAATGCCTTTCTTTCCGGATGCCCGCCAGAGCTGACGGCAGGGGAGTCTTCATTTGTTTGGTATCGATAGATAGCAGGCAGGATGTAATACCGCTTGCGGCATTACATCCTGGTTAAGGCGCGTTGGCCTTTTTCCCTTAGCTTCCCGCCGTCACAGAGGGGCCGCTAGCTGACCATCTTTTCAAGAACCTGTGCTTTTGTCAGATTAGTACCGTCGTTGCGCATTTCGCAAACGATCTGACCCTTTTGTAAAACGAGTATCCGATCACAAAGATCGAGCAGTTCCTCGATTTCGTCGGAGGCAATTATCATGGACACATCCTGATCCGCGAGCTTGCGGATCATCTGATATATTTCAGACTTGGAGCCAACGTCAACACCTCTGGTCGGCTGATCAAAGAAAATCACTTTGAATTTGCCGGAGAGCCACTTTCCAATGGCCACCTTTTGCTGGTTGCCGCCGCTGAGGTTACTGATCAGCTGTGCAGTTGAGGCGCATTTTACATGAAAGCCGTCAACAATGCTTTTTACCATTTCCCGGACGGACTTTGCATTAATAACGCCAAAGCGGGATCTTATATGAAGCTCGGGAAGCGCAATGTTATTGGCGATGCTTCTTCCAAGCGCCAGGCCCTCAAGCTTTCTGTCCTCGGGCACAAAGCCGATATCCATCGATACGGATGCCTTGGGCGACTTTTCTTCCATTTGTTTTCCGCTGACGAAAATTTCACCCGCTTGGATGGGCTCAGCACCGTAAATCATTTTCAATAGCTCGCTTCTTCCTGACCCGACCACCCCGGCAAGCCCGATTACTTCGCCCTTCCGCAGCGCGAACGATACGTCTTTTACAAAGCCGTCCTTCTGTGTAAGGTTTTTGACAACGAGGATTTCCTCGCTGTCCGAGAATTCTTTTTCCTTTTTGACGCCCTGCTCCACATGATAGCCAACCATCCACTTGACCACGTCGGCCTGCGTGCATTCGGCGATGTTTGCGGTGGAGACCCTTTGTCCGTTTCGCAGAACCGTCACCCGGTCGGCGACCGTAAAAATTTCTTCAAGATAGTGCGAAATATAAATGATGCTGATTCCTTCGTCCTTCAGCTTCTTGATGATCTTAAAGAGCGCCTCCGTTTCGGTAACGGACAAAGAGGAAGTCGGCTCATCCATAACAATGAGCTTTGAGTTAAGCGCCACTGTTCTGGCAATAAGCACCAGTTGCTGCTTGGCGGTGGAGAGCGTTCCGACTTCTGTTCCTGCATCAATATCAAAGTTCAAAGAATCAAGAAGCGCCTGGGTTTCTTTTTTCATCTTTTCCCGGTCAACAGAGACGCCCTTGATTGCCTCTCTTCCCATAAAAATGTTTTCACTTACGCTCAGGTTGGTCACAAGGTCGAGTTCCTGATGGATCATTGATACTCCGCCTTTGTATGCATCACGCGGCGTAGAGAAGCAGACCTTTTCGCCGCTAATATACACGTCACCCTCGGTTGCCGGACAAATCCCGTTCAGTATTTTCATCAGCGTAGATTTTCCAGCTCCGTTTGCGCCGACAAGGGCGTGCACTTCTCCCTTTTTCACTTCAAAATCAACTGCATCCAAAACGGTTACGTTGCCAAATCTCTTGGTAATGTTCTTCATTTCTAGAATTGCATCCTTGCTCATGCTGGCCCTCCTCACTTTTTCTGTGCGTTTGAGAGGCTGTCGATACTGGCCACAATAATAATGATAGCGCCGAGAACGGCCTTCTGCCAGAAGCCGGAAACACCGAGAAGCTGCAGCATGTTGACGATCAGACCGTAAATGAGCGCACCGAAAATCGACCCGACGATACTGCCTCGTCCACCGCTCATGGAGATGCCGCCGATGACGCAAGCTGCGATTGCGATCATTTCGTACCCTTCGTTCGCATCACCGGTGGCAATCATCAGCCGGTAAACAATAATCAGACCGGCCAGGGATGCAAAGAAGCCATTGATGATATAGGTCAGGATTCGGATTTTATTCGTGTTGATTCCGGACAGCCAAGCGGCCTTTTCGTTTCCGCCAAGCGCATAGACATACTGACCAAGTTTTGTGTGGCTTATGACCCACTGCATGATCAGTGCGAGCACAACCCATATCGCTGCGGCGACGGGAATGCCATACACCTTTCCAATACCCAAGGTCACCACCCATGACGGGAACCCGGAAACCGGATGCGCATTCGTAAGAATCAGACAGACTCCCCGGGCAATATACATGGTTCCAAGGGTCACGATAAACGAGGGCAGTTTCAGGTAGATAACCAGCAGGCCATTGAGCAGGCCAACAAGAACACCGACACTGACGGCGGCGATTACGCCTTGGACAAAGCCATGATCACGCATCATGATTGCGGCGACCATGCCGGCAAGAGCAGAGGTTGAGCCAACAGAAAGATCCATACCTCCGCCGATCAGAACAAACGACATACCAATTGCCATCAATCCGTACATCGCGTTCTGGTTAAATACGTTTGCGATATTATTCGCAGAACGGAAAGTCGGAGAAATAATGGCGCTGATCACCATCATTACCACAAGAATCAGAAAAATCGAAAATTCTCTTTTTTTGAGAATCCCCTTGGTTCTGTTATTTATATTTATCATTATATCACCTAATTAGCTCAATAGAAGGTGCTCCAGGAAGCTGTTTACTTGCTGGGGCACCCCCTATCAATCAAAAATACTGATTTTTACAGATCTATTCTACGTTACAATCAATCCCAAGGAGCGGAGCCATACTCATCGATATTCTTCTGTGTAACGATCGGGAAATCGAGCATGTACTGATCTTCAAAGTCATCCAGAGTCATTTCGCCATTGGCATAGGCAATGATGAGTTCCATTGTCTTCTCGCCGAACATGCCGGGATTCTGGTCAACCGTGCCGTAAACGCTACCGTCCTTAATGGCGTTTTCAACGGTTGTGGCATAGTCCATGGCCACAAATTTGCCGAACAGTTCGTCACGGCCTGCGTCCTTTGCTGCATTAGCAGCGGCAACACAGTCATGGGGGCCCTGAACTACGACGGCGTCAATTGTGCCGACCGGGAAGCGGGTCAGGAGGTTTTGCATGGCGGTAACGGTCTTTGCGTTATCGTTGTCGCCCGGCTCATAAGCAACGATCTTGACGCCGGGCAGGTTTTCGGCAATGTAATCTTCGAGGCCCTTGGTTCTGTCTACCGTATAGGCCGTTCCGAGCAGAGCCTGAATGAGGATGATATTGCCCTCGGTCTTGCCATCCTTCTCAAGCAACTCCTGAAGAACCTGTCCCTGATAATAGCCGTTCCACCAGTCGTCAGCGCCGATAAAGGTCAGCAGGTCGGCGCAATCTCCTACATAGCCCTGTGTGTTGATTACTGTAATACCAGCTTTAGCGACCTGATTGCAGGCTTCAATAAGGGTGCCTTCCTGATTTGCAAAAACGACCACAAGATCCTTTTTCTGCTCGATGAAGGTCTGCAGAATGTTGACCTGCGTGTTTGCATCCTCGTTGCCGTCCTGAATATCAAGCTCAATTTCGGGATGATCTGCGGCGATTTTTTCCATTACTTCATAGCAATAGGACTGCCAGGGGGAGGAGAATGCTCTGGCGCAGACGCCGACCTTCAAAACCTTGCCGTCATTTACATCGCTGCTCGCATCTGCACTGGGGGAATTTTCGCTGGGAGAAGGGGAACTGCTGCTTCCGTTACCGCAGGCAACAAGTGAAAGCAACATCATGGCTGCCAAAACAAGCGCTAGTAGCTTTTTCATGTTTTCCTCCTAAATTCCATAAAATCTTTTTTCCTTTTTCCGTTCAGGTCTCATCTGGAACAACTCAACAGCAATTCCATCGGGATCGCGAAAATACATGGTCTTTGCATCCGGTTGACATTTTGGATCAACGTCCTGAACGTCTGTTGTTGATTTGTAGCCCATCGACCAGAGCCTGTTGGCCACTTCATAAATATCATCCACCAGGAATGATACGTGCGGAGCGCCAATGTCATTGCACGCAAGATCAAAGGGCTTTCCCTTCGGTTCAAAATAAACCATGAGCTCAAGCAGGGTGTGTCCATCCGTGGTCTCCAGCCACAGACAACGGGCATATGCGCCGGGCACCTCCACTTCTTCAGCCAGACGCTGGCTGCGTTCGGAGCCGTCCTGAACAAGCTTCAGTCCAAGTCCGTCCCGGTAAAAACGAAGAGAAGCATCTGCGTCAGATACCGAGAGAGAAGTGTGGTGAATTCCCCAAGTTGCCATTTTTTTCTCCTTTCTTTATTTTTGATATTCAAACAGGATCAAGCCTCTTTATTTCTCTACGTGGCTTGATGATTGTTTGCGCTTTGTGCAGGGACTCAGTCTTGCGTTACAAGGGTATCATACCAAATTGTTCTGCGCATTGGCATCAGGTATTTTTTCCTTGTATGGCCAGTGGGCGTGTCACCATCGATGCTGCTCCTTGTATCAATGGTGAGAACGGCACTGTCCTCAGCACCCTTTCCAAGAACGACCTCGTTCCTCGGAAATACCCAGATCATGGGCTGGAATATGCCGCTTCTGCCGAAGCACTCCCGTCCGTCCGGCAGTTTTCCGACTGCATTTGCAAACGCCAGATAGCAGTTGTTTTCTCCTGCCCGCACGCGCCAGAGGTGCCACCAAAGATTGGTATACCCGTAAGGCTCTACATTTTTATGCCAGGTTTTCGTTTCGGCCAGCGCCTCGGGAACCGGAGAGGAAACCGCCGCGGGGCAGCAGAGGATATCAACGCCATGTAGCGCATGAATTCTGGCCTCCTCTGGGAAGTTCGCGTCATGGCCGATCATGATACCGATGCGTCCCATAACAGTGTTGAAATAATTGATGCCCAGATTACCCTGGGTTGCCCAGCCTTCGTCAAGGGCGTCTAGATGCAGCTTTCTGTACTTTCCAAGTACGCCCTCGGGGCTGTATAAAACAGCGGTGTTATACAGGGCACCGTCATCCTCTTCGATCAGTCCGATAACGAGGTATACCCTGTATTTATAGCACATATCCAGCAAGCGGTCCGTAGCTTTGCCGGGGACGGTATCCGCAAGCGCCTTTGCCTCTTGGGCACTCACAAATCCTGTAAGTGTCAGCTCCGGGAACACAATCAGCTCGGCGCCGGAGGCGGTCAGCGTCTTTATCTTGGTCTCGATGCGCTGCAGGTTGGCTTCAAGATCCCTCGGCTTCGGGGCAAATTGCGCAACCGCAACCTTCGACACTTTTCCGGCGGGAAGGGGATCGTGCCCGTAAAGACCGTGACCCAGGAGTGGATCCCATAGATACGGATCCAGAGTAATATCCATGTAATCCCGGGGGCGGCGATCCTTGAGCTTGTGGCCAAAGCCCTCAAAACTCTTGTCCCTCGCCTTATCCAGATCAACCTCGCCATATGCGATGCAGGTGCCCGCGTCAGCGCGGCAAAGGAGCTTGCCGTCCGGATTGATGAGGCATCCGCCTCCGTTGAACTCTGTGCCACGCTCGCGGCCGCTGCGGTCGGTGGACAAAACATAGCACCCGTTTTCATAGGCTCTCGTATACCAGGTCATTGCCGGGGTCTTGTCCTCAACCCAGTTGCTGATGCTGACAATAACGTCTGCTCCCGCGATGCCCTCAAGACGCGAGGTCTCCATGATGTTGATATCCATGCAGACAAGAAGTCCGATTTTTCCTATCGGGGTGTCATATACTTTGTGGCCGACGTCCCCTTGCTTTGCCCAGCGGCCCTCGCACACATAATTGTGCGTTTTTCGATGAATACCGACCAAGCCGCCCGGCCCTATAAGTGCCGCCGTGTTGTAATAGATATCTGTCCTTGGATCAACTTCGGGTAGCCCAACAACGATCCAGCAGTCATACTTTTTCGCAATTTCGCCAAAGGTCTCCGTAGTGGGGCCGGGAACCGGCTCAACATACGGGCGGATCTCCTCCCGGTCATACCAGCAGTAGCCGGTTGTGGACATTTCCGGAAGCGCGATGAGCTTGGCACCGTTCCGGGCCGCTTCCTCAACAAGGGCGCACTGCTCCGCAATGTTCTGCTCCTTCATCTTGAGCTTTGGGTCACATGTGATTGCTGCCGCTAAGTACTTTTTCAAAGCCGGCTCCGCACTATACCCTGTTTTCTGTTCTTTCTGCATATGAAGCCCTCCCCGCAAAATCTATAGTATTTATATAAAATTTATTTACGAAACTAGTACCGGAACCGGTACCGATTTACAGTCTATCGTCATCACCGCATCTTGTCAACCATTTTAGTTTTTTTTGAAACTTCTTATAAACAGAACAGAAAGAGTCTATGCAGAATGCTGAAAACCAGTCCTGAATGCTCCGGTATGAGCCGGCAAAGGGCCTGAACGACCTGCAATGCTACTGCAATAATGCCGCGCGCTTGTATCACGCAGCAAGCTGTAATTTCACATCACACAATTGTGTGCTATTATTTATTTATTGACAATATTCATGGGCGTTTGTATACTGTGTTTAATTATACTTTCCTTTTTTTATAATAATTTCCGAATTAATGAGTGAATTGTAATGAATATTGACGAAATTGCCCGCCTCGCAGGTGTCTCAAAATCCACGGTTTCCCGTGTTCTCAATAATAAGGCTGATGTCAGCAAAAAGACCTTTGATCGCATTACGGAGGTCATCAACGATACCGGCTATACCCCCAACGCCTTCGCAAAAGCCATCAACGAAAAAAAAGCGAAAACAATTGGGCTTATCATACCACATGATGCAGACTACTTTTTTTCAAACCTCTACTATACGGAATTTCTGCATGGCGTATCCGTGCTGATCGATGAACAGTCCTACTACTTGACGCTTTTTTATCCAAAAT
The DNA here is from genome assembly GCA_034927185.1 of Oscillospiraceae bacterium. Taxonomy (GTDB): domain Bacteria; phylum Bacillota; class Clostridia; order Oscillospirales; family Oscillospiraceae; genus UBA2658. The sequence continues at coordinate 7,822 of JAYFQM010000061.1, forward strand.
TTAACGACTATATTTTAGCTTTTAAGCAAAAACGCATAGATGGATTTATTGTCGCCATTCCCGCGCACGGGCACGAGAAGATGATTAATTCCCTTGTAAACGTCGGCGCACCCTTGGTTTTGACCGGCCGCCCTCCCGCAAGGTTCAAGGATCTCCCCTACGTGGACGTAGATGATTTCCGCGGCGCTAAGCTTGCGATGACCCATTTGATCGGGCTTGGACATAAGCGCATTGCCTTCGTAGGAGAAGAGAACCTGATTAGCTCCGGTTGCCGCCTAGATGCATACCGCGAGTGTCTTCGAGTCTCCGGACTTGTCTGCGACGAGGCATTAATCCGCCTTGCGTCCGACAATCCACTGAAGGCCGGCAGTGAAATTATGCGCGAGCTGATGACCTTGCCGAATCCACCTACCGCCGTCTTTTTTAGTTCGGATATGCTGGCGATAAGTGCCTCCAGCGCCGTATACGGCATGGGGCTGAGGATTCCTGAGGACGTCTCTCTTGTGGGCTATGACGGCATTATTATGAGCAAGTATCAGCATCCACCGTTGACTACAGTATATCAGCCCGCTTTCGACAAGGGACACACCATAGCGCAGATACTAGTTGACTATTTGAGAGACGGAACGCCCATGAAATCGCTATGTCTGGATACTCCGCTCCTAGTCCGTGGAAGTACTGGGCCCCCTCCAAACCGCGATTTGCCATCAAGCCCGTAATCAAAACAACTGACCGTGATCCTAGTTGCATGGCTTCCTTAGGGTATATCATTGGCCTGGTTTATAGGCTCCTTCACCGGTGAAGAACATAAGCCATTTTTAAACTTCTGATGGATAAGCTGCCGCCTGACCATAAGGCAAGGTGGTTTGCGGAAGCCGCGCTCTGTCTCGTAGACCGACTCCACAACCCCATCCGCAGCACTTTTCAGATGAAACAACTTGGCCTGCTTGCGGTATGCGCGGACGAAAAGGAATCGGTTTTCGACTCCGTGATTACCATGTACCGCTCCGTCTTGAGTTGCTTTTTCCTTGCCGACGGCGGTATGGTCACCGTTTACGGCGTTTAGGAGAAGGGTGATATCGCAGTCAAAAAAGCGGCTGAGGAAATGGGCAGAGGGATTTAGCGGAAAGCTAATATCGCTGTGATATGAAAAGCCGGAGTATTCTCAAAAAGTTGAGAATACTCCGGCTTTCATAACGGGATAATTTCAGAGAACCGTCTTATCGGATTCTCCGTTCATGATTTGCGGCAGATACTGCCGGATCTTATGATCGGGCCAGTTCCACCACTCGATTCGTTGTAATTTATTGATGGTTTCTTCATCAAAACGCTTTTTGATTTCTTTCGCGGGGACGCCTCCGACAATCGTAAACGGCGGAACTTCCTTTGTCACGACCGCTCTCGCTCCGATAATCGCGCCGTCGCCGATACGGACGCCGGACAGGACAACAGCTTCATAGCCGATCCAAACGTCGTTTCCGACAACGATATCGCCCTTGTTGTCCCATGCGGACGCGACGTTCTTTTTGTCCAAGTCCCAGTCCTCAAAGAAAATAGGGAAGGGGTAGGTCGAGAGCGAGTTCATCGTGTGGTTGGCGCTTGTCAAAAGAAACTTCGCGCCACAGGCGATAGAGCAGAACCTGCCGATGATCAGCCGGTCATGATTGACCGGATAGTGGTATAGCACGTTGTTCTTTTCAAAAAGCCTAGGGTCTGAGACGAAATCGTTATACATCGTATAATCGCCTACGGTGATATTAGGATTCGTAATCACGTTTTTCAGATAAACGGTTTCATAGTCATTGGTCCGCGGATATATTTTATCAGCCGGAATAGTCATAGCAACCTCCAAAATTTATTTTTTATTCGGCTATTCCGGCAGCCACAATGCACCTTTTCACGTCCTCACCAACCTACAATAATATTGGAAACAGGAAACTCACTGTATAACAGAATGGCTGTGAACATAAAATTCTTCCTGACTTGGCTTGAATTTTTTCTCCATTTTTTCTAAACTTTCGTCAAAGCGCTCGGCTTCCTGCTCATCTATCTCAAATACAGGACTTTGATAGTAAACCCATTTTCTCCCGTCAAGGACATCCGGTTTGAGTTCTTTTACCATCATTGCCGAAGGATACGTCCCGTTTTCAAGACAGACATTGTACTTTTTGCAGCTCTTAAAGCCGCGGCTTACATAATTATTCGGGTTTCCGAATATGACGATTACATCATAACCAAGCACGTCTGCCCGTTCAAAGGAATACTCCATCAGCCTCTTTCCATACCCTTTTCTCTGATATTCCGGCGAAATGCATACTGGGCCGAAGGTAAGGATATCTTTTTCCACTCCAGCCTCATCGATCAATTTGGTCTTCGTATACATGATATTCTCGATGACCTGATGATTAACCTCAATCACCAGATCCAGCTCCGGCAGAAAATCCTTATGAGGCCGCATAACATGAGCTAAATAGTGTTCATTGCACCCCGGAACATATAGATTCCAAAATGCTTTCCTTGTGATTTCTTCTACTCTCTCATAATCTTTTTCTTCTTCATGCCTGATCCTAATCATTTTGTCCATGAATAAACCTCCGATTATGGTAATATGTCTGGTTGGATGAATACTATGATTGAATCTCTCTGAGATGCTGCAGATGAATGCCGATATGACCTATCCCCAAAATAATGACGGAACCCATCAGCCAGATCACTTTTCCGTAAAGGCCGAGAAGTAAGAAGGCTGCGACCGGCAATGTCGCACCGGCGACGGGGACGCCGCAAAAGCTGCTGTAAAAGTCATCCATGGTCTTTTCACTTTTAAAGTAGCGTATCCACCAGCATTCATACAGAATCATGAGTATGGCCGCCGCTATCAGCCAGAGACTCCAGGCAGACCAAGGCTGAATATTGAAGTCGGAAAACACAAGAGCCGTACAGGTGACGCAAACCTGTCCTGCTTTTTCAAAAATAAGCAGCACTTTATTTTCGTTCTTAAAGTCGTATCCTTTGGGCTGATGCTTTGTCCATATCAGGTTCGGAACCGTCAGCATCAGCAGAAAAATAAGTCCGACGTAAGAAAAGCCGAAATGCCCCATATATCTCCCTCCGGCAAATTTTCATCTGCCTAATCTCACTTTACCTTCTGCGTCCGCAGATACGCCTTTGACTCCTCGCTGATCCGGCGGTTTACCTTTCGACGACAAATTGGAATTTAGCCTCTTTTACTAATCTCATCTGTTATCAATGACTTTGATATATACATTGCTTTTATTATGTTCTTAAATCGGTTGTAATGAGAGGAATTATCCGTGAATTTCAGCTGTGCCTTTTCACATTTGCTAATAATTGATGAGACGGGATTTAGGGCATTTTCCAATTCTTCTTTTGAATATTTGACTTCATCTTGATCGTCTATTAACAAAGATTTTGAAATATACAGAGCTTTTATCCTATTGCTAAGGAGCGTGTGCTGAGAAGTGCCCTCAGCAAATTTCGACTGTGCTTTTTCGCACCTGACAATAGTAGAAGCGACAATTTGCAGAGCCTCTTCTGATTCTTCTCTTGTATATTCGCCCACAGTATTTCACCTCAGATTAAGATTTTCGGATCCTCTGATACTTTTTTTGCTTATTAAAAGCCCAGCGACGCTAGACGAACTACAAGCCCTAAATTCGTTTAGCTAGTAAAGAGTTATACCCGCTCTGCAAAAGATGACTTAACGATTTCCTGGAATTCTCTCCCGATCTCTTTTGGGATACCGGACAGCGCTTCGGCTTTGTGCATGATATCTCGAAGGATTCCGATATCCTGCTGAATAAACAATTCGCACAGGAACCTTTTCATCCGTCCGTTGTTATAGCACTCCAGCGCAGTTGTAAGCAGGTCGGCGCGTTCCTCGTATTCCAGGTACCAGGTTTCGAAGCTGGAAGCGGCTATGATCGAACAGGTCCTTTCCTTGACATGGTTTGTATTCAAGTCGCGGAAGTCGCCCATCTTACCCAATCGCGCGCAGGGAAACCCGCCGCACATCCCGCAATGAGCGATTCCTTTTTCTTTGCAGCAATGATGAACCTTGCAGGGCTCCGTGTAGTATCCGTCATGAGAACAGCCGGGACACCTGCTGTCACCCGCCGTTCTGTAACGGGTGCATAAAGCGCAGGGCATTCCGCAATAACCGTAGGCATAGTCAGACATCCATAGTCCTCCTTACATGATACTTTGTTACAGCCATATGACTTATTCTGTGTTACGTTTCAGTGACCTCGGAGCGTTATTAACCGCCGCTTCAATCAGCGTGGTTGCTGAGACGCGGTTGAGCGGCGACACCCGGCCGTGATAGATGTAATAGATTAGCATTGACCAGTATACCTCATAGCCGCCATTGTCGTATTCCTCCTCCGTTGGAAAATAGCCCGTGCAGCCGTTAGTATAGCCGCCGAAATAGAAAAGGTCGCTTTTCAGGCTTTCGCCTGAGCGAAGCGCAAATTCGCACATGATCTCATTGGGGACGCCGCACAGGCAACCATCGTCAACCGCAAAATATTGCAGCTCAATGTTGTCCGTTTGCGTTCCGACCCCACGTTGGGTTAACCGCTGTACTTCGGCAAGCCACGCTACACCGTCGATATTTGCTTCTTTTTTTGCTTCAGGCGATTTCCATTGCTCTTTCATATATCGGAACGTCGGCATCCAGCTTTTGGTATATGGAGTACATATCCAGATGCTTTACATCGCGCGGAGTTATTTCATCAATAACGCGGTCAGTCTGCCGATAAACCTCTTCCGCCATATCGCTGAGCGCCGTGGCTGATTCACATTTTCCGTAATAAGATGGCGCGGGATTATCTGTTGTCCAGACACGGCTCGTCGTATAGTACCTCGGCGAGATGTTGCCGGACGCCCCCTGCGTGAGCATAATCACACACGGGTATTTTTCAGCCAGCAAATCCCTTACCGCCCCAAAATAGTCAGGAGATATCTGATAATTGTCCTCTTTCAGCACATTCGCGTGAGCTGTAAGGCGCAGCAGTAAAAGCCGAAGATTACCGCTATCCGCGTCGACGACCTTCAATATCCCAATGCGACTGTCCAGCGCGCTGCAGTCTCCCCGGCGGTTTACGCCGATGTCCCCATAGGCGTTGCCCCAGGACGCTTTCACGGGAGACATATTTCCCACAGCTTCCCGAACCGCTTCCTTTATCCGGGTATCGGCGAAATCGGCATAGGCCGTTTCGATACTATCGTTTGGCGCCGAGTGGGTATGGGAAAAGCACAGCATGACCTTATCTTTGGATATTGACAGCATCCTCCCGATTTTATGTCTGAGCATATCCGCGTGCTGCGTAGAAAAACCGATATGGTCTATCGTCACAAGGCAGCACTTTTCAAGGGCCAGCTGCCAGACAGACACCTGCGCCGACAGGCTGTGTGAAACACCGCGCGATAGCTCGTCCTCACGCCTGAAGCCAACGGTCTGCACCGGCACGGCAGGCGTAATATCGGCCTCTGATAATCCCAATAGTGCTGTTTCCATAGTCAATATCCTCATACGTTAGAAATTATGTCCGTTCATATCTGTAAACACTTCTGTCAAGCCGCATTATCTCAGCCAGTATCAGCATTGCGCCGCCGGTGACGATCATTAATAGCCGCATGGGCACTAAGTCCGCCAACGGGCCGAACACCGCCATTCCGATGGGCAGGCAGCCGCTGTACATGGCGTTCAGAAAACCGAACACACGCCCCTGCATACTCGCTTTAGACTTTTCCTGAATGAGCGTTGTGACGGCGGTCTGTACCATGGTGAGCGCAATGCCGTAAATCACCATGAGAGCAAGATAGACGGGAAAGCTTTTAATCGCACCCATGCCGATGCCGAGCGCTCCGAAAGCGGCAAGACCGACCAGCAGGGTTTTAACCCGGTTTGGGAAACCGCCCCATGCGCCGATGAGGACGCCGCCGGCCGCCATTCCGGCGAAGCCGATTAGTTCCACCAGCGTCAGGTAAAAGTAGCTGTCGCCGTAGGTCCTGCTCACAAAAAGAGTCGCGAGAAAGCCTGCGGGAACGGCGAGAAAGATGAAGATGCCATAGGAAATCAGAAGCCTCCCAATAAATCTGTTTGAGAAGGCATATTTCATGCCCTGCTTCATTTCCACAAAAACGGAGGGCGTTTCCGCGTATTCTCTCCGCCCCTGCTTTGGAATGGCAACGCAGGACAGAATACCAATACCGACGATGGCGGTGGCAATGTCGATAAACAGCGTGCTGCGGAGCGTGCCGAACGTCAGAATAGCGCCGGCGGCCGCGGGGGCCGCAAACTGCACCACCGACTGCAGCGTTGCGTTTATGCCGTTGAAACGCATGAGGTGCTCTTCCGGAACGAGCTGAGGGATCATTGCTCCAACCGCCGGTGTCTGTATGCCCGTGCCGAGGGAGCGGACCACGGATGTCACAAGCAGCGCCACATACAGCTTCGTGTCCTCTCCGATGAGCGGCATCATAAGGGCGAGCGCAAGCGTTGCGGCGGCGATGACGGAGTCCGACAGGATGATGAGGCGCTTTCGCGGATAACGGTCCGCCCACACGCCGGCGAAGAACGAAATCAGCAACTGCGGTACGAACGAGCAGATGGTCAGCGCCGAAACCCATGCACCGGACGAGGTTTTAAGCGTCACATACCAGACGATCGCGAACTGCACCAGCGACGAACCGAACAGAGTAACGCCCTGACTGACGAGAAAGGTGACGGTTTTCTTTTTCCATTGTAGCATAACTGAAATCCTCCGTTTCTTTGACACCGAGAATAATACCAAAGAAACGAAGTCTGGTGTCTTACTGGATGGTTTTAAATTTTGACTGCATGGCTTCGAGCAGCGAGAGCATCTCCGCTGCGTCCTTGCGCGTGCTTTCCAGAGATAGGATGAGCCGGTCGCAGACAGACACAATATCCTCGTTCTCCGAGGGTGTGTTCAAAATCTCCTCCACCGGGACGGCCTCATTCTGATCCAGATGGTTCATAAGGCGCAGGATGGCTGAGAGCGAATAGTTGGCGCAGCGGAGCGTGCGTATGATATTCAGGCGCTCCAGATCGGACGCGTCGTAAACCCGATAGCCGTTTTCCCGACGCTTTACAGTGATCAGCCCGTTCAGCTCCCAGTTGCGGAGCGTGTCCAACGTCACACCCAGCCTTTCCGCCGCCTCCCGTCGTTTGAGGGACACGCCGTCCGGTCTGCGTTTTCCTTTCAGCATGGCCTCTACAGAGACAATGGCGGCTTTTGCGTTCTCCGTCTCCCGCGTGAGCATCGCTTCGTATTCCCGCGCCGACTGTATCGCATGGTCGAAGTCAAGAGCGGTACAA
>JAYFQM010000080.1:0-2134 GCA_034927185.1 Oscillospiraceae bacterium
CAATATAAAATCAGTCGTTGCGGCCGGAATTTTCCCCGTTACTATGGCAACGACCCTTCTGAAGCCCGGCGGGTATCAGCGTCTTGAGCAGCTTGCGGAACTTTGGAGCGCGGGTGAGTCAAAAGAGTTTACCGGCGTCGAGTACGCGCTTGTTTTGAAGCTTGTCGAAAAAGCGCTTGTGTCGAAGCATCATGTCAAAGCAATCAAGACCCTGCCGTCAAGGAAAATGAAAAAGAGCGTTCCGCTGATTGACTGCTTTACCGCTCCGTGCCGGCAGGGCTGTCCGATCAAGCAGGATACTACAACCTATATGAGACTTGCCGGTGAAGGCAGAATGACGGATGCGCTGAAGGTCATTGTCGAAAAAAACCCTCTGCCGTTCATTACCGGAACCATCTGCGCCCATAACTGCATGACGAAGTGCGTACGGAATTTCTATGAGTCGCCTGTCAACATAAGGTCGGTAAAGCTTGAAGCAGCTAAAGGCGGCTACGACGAGCTGATAAGCGGTTTGGCAAAACCTGTAGTTACGGAAAAATCGAGAACCGCAGTAATTGGCGGAGGACCTGCGGGCTTGTCGGCAGCCTACTTCCTTGTAAGGGCCGGTATGGACGTCACGATTTTTGAAAAACGCGAGAAACTCGGTGGAGTGGTAAGAAACGTAATACCGGGTTTCAGAATCGACGGAGGCGCAATCGATAATGATGTGAAGCTCGTGCTTTCCATGGGCGTAAAAACGGAAACGGGCAGGGAAATTGTTTCGCTGGATGAGCTTAAGGATTTTGACAACATTATTCTGGCAGCAGGAGCTTCTGAGCAGGGCATTCTAAAAATTGGCGGAAGTACCGCCGTGAACGCTATAGATTTCCTAGAGGAATTTAAGCGTCTCGACGGTAAGGTGAGCATCGGAAAATGTGTTGCCGTAATCGGCGGCGGCAATACCGCAATGGACACGGCAAGAGCCGCAAAGAGAACTGCAGGCGTTGAGAAGGTGCTTCTGATCTACCGCAGGACGAAGCGCTATATGCCCGCCGACGCGGAGGAAATACGCCTTGCGGCCGAGGACGGAGTCGAAATCCATGAATTGCTCTCACCCGCTGAGTTTTGCAGCGGTCTGCTGACATGTAAAAGAATGAAAATCGGCGCCCCCGATGCATCCGGGCGGCCGGGTTTTGAGGAAACCGGTGAGACGAAGACTTTCGCAGTGGATACGGTTATTGCCGCAGTTGGTGAACGCATACCAAAGAGTTTTTATCAGAAAAACGGCATCCCTCTTGACGAAAAGGGGCGCGTCATAGTAAACGAAAACACCCTTGAAACCTCGGTAAAAGGCATTTATGTAATCGGCGACGGACTTAACGGCCCCGCTACGGTCGTCGAGGCAATCAGAGATGCAAGAAAAGCCGCAGAGGGAATACTCGGAAAATCCGTCGCTGCCGATTTCGATTCGCAGCTTGATTCCGAAAGCATATACGGACGCAGAGGAATATTGGACGAGGAAGATAAAGATCGCTCAGATTCCGTCCGCTGCCTCAACTGTGACAGCATATGCGAAAACTGTGTCGAGGTCTGCCCAAACAGAGCTAACGTATCAGTTTCCGTCCCCGGCAAGCGCATGCACCAGATCGTTCACTTAGATTATATGTGCAACGAGTGCGGTAACTGCGCGAGCTTCTGTCCCTATGACAGTGCTCCGTATCTTGACAAGTTCACTCTTTTCGCGACTGTCAGGGATTTTGAAAACAGCGGAAACAAGGGCTTTGTCGTGACGGATATGAAGAATATGATATGTAAAGTGCGGCTTGACAGTGGAGTTTCGGACTATACCGTCGGAGATAAGGCCGCGGCAATACCCGAGGATATTTGCGCCCTGATATCTGCTATTGTAAGCCAATATGCCTATTTGCTGATATCTCCCGAAAAATAATCTGTATAAGGCAAGGTAGAAGGACATGAAAATATTGCTTAAAGGCGGAACCGTGGTTTCCGGCACGGAGGTCGTTCTTCAGGACGTCCTTATTGAGGATGGGAAAATATCCAGAACAGGAGAGAACCTCACAGACGGCGAAGCAAGGATTGTGGACGTCGGCGGAAAGCTCCTGTTTCCCGGCTTTATTGACGCCCACACCCATTT